>NZ_SDAK01000001.1:1814171-2116533 GCF_004210295.1 Lactococcus sp. S-13
CGATGGGGGCGGCTCAATCAGGATTCCAGCTTCTTTTTCGGGTTTGATTGGCTTGAAAATGACTCGGGGACGGATGCCACAAGGCCCCAACACTTATCGAGGTTGGCAGGGAGCGGCAATCGTGGGAGCGCTGACTGTTTCAGTGCGTGACACGGCACGTTTTGTGCTAGAAATGCAGACAGTGCAAGAGGCCGCGCCTTATCAGGCACGGATGCTTGATGAAGCGCAACTTTTGGCACTTTGCGAAAATGCTGATGCATTTGTAGACAGAGAAAATACTGACGAAAATTTGCTGACGAAAAAATCAAGCCGTTTAAAAATTGCCTTTTCGCAAAAAAGTCCGATTTCAGGCGTTAGCTTGTCAGAAGATGCGAAAAAAGCTCTGAAAAAAGCGGTAGAATTTCTAAGAAAACAGGGTCATGAGCTGGTTGAAATTGATTTTCCGCTAGACGCGCGGGAATTGGTGCGCACCTACTATCGGATGAATGCGGCAGAAACGATGGCGATGCTTGCACCGTGGGAACGTGCGGCTGGTCGGAAATTGACCACAGATGATATTGAGCTGCTAAGCTTTGCGCTCTTGGAAGCAGGGAGGAAAGCTCCTGTCGAAAGTTATATCAAGGCTTTGGATGAGTGGGATGCCGCGGCTGATCTTTTTGCCAACAAAATATTTGCAGATTACGACCTTTTTCTGACGCCGACAACAGCGAAAACAGCGCCAAAAATTGGCGAAGAACTGATTCCTTCTGAAATTTTGGAGCAAATGGCAGAGATTGCCACAGTAGATTTTGAACAGCAAATTGCAATTATTGAAGCGGCATTTGAGCGTTCACTAGCGTTTACTCCTTATAATTTCATCAGTAATTTGACGGGGCAGCCGGCGTTGAGCCTGCCAATTTATGTCAATGAAACGACAAATTTGCCCTTGGGTGTACAACTTTGGGGCGCCAAAAATTCAGAAATTCAACTTTTGCAACTTGCGCGTGAATTTGAAAAGCAAGGTCAGCTCATTTTACCGGCTGCTTACCGTGACGACAATTCCGTCAGTAAAATTTCTCAGAGAAAATACTGACGAAAATTTCCGTCAGCAAAATCTCTACAAAAAAACCGCCATTTAGGCGGTTTTATTATTAGAAATATCTTGATTATGTCGGAAACGTTTGATCATCCGAATCGTTGTCGGAATCAAAATCGAAGTTGAACCAATCCAAGCTGCCGGATTGCTAGAAATAATCACCGTATAATTAAGCAAAAGTACACCGATAATTGCCACACCAGCCCGCATGAAAAGCTCAGCAAAACCGCAAATCGTTGGAATTTTGGCATTTCCCAGCCCTTGAATCGTTGAGCGTGTGACAAATAGAATCGCTAGTAGCCAGTAAAAACTGCCGTTGACCAGATAATAATGACTCGACATCTCGATAACAGCCGTCTGACTCGCCGAGATAAAGGCCGTCGTGAAATAAAAATGAGCAAGATTGAGCAAGAGCGCGAAACCAACAGACCAGCCGACCGCAATCACCAAAGCCCGCATCAGCCCCTGATTAATTCGCTTGTACTGACGAGCACCATAATTTTGCGCCCCGAAAGTTGCCATAGCAAGCCCAATCGAAATCATGGGCAACATCGCCAGCTGGTCAATTTTAGAAACAATCGCTTGTGTCGCCACGGCATCAGTTCCCATTTTATTCAAGGCAATTTGTAAGGTAATGGAACCAATCGCGATAATACTGGACTGAAAGCCCATTGGCACCGCAAGTCCAGCGTGATGAGCAATTTCTTGCCGATCAGGTCGCCACAAACCTTTTGAAAGATGAAAATCCGGAACCTTTCGCTTGATATGCCAAAAAAGATACAGCACCGAGATGCTTTGAGCCAAAATCGTCGCAACACTTGCTCCAGCCAGTCCAAACTTTAAAACCAAAATGGCAAAATACTCAAAACCAATGTTCAAAATAGAAGCCACAATCAAAGCATAAAGTGGTGTTTTCGAATCCCCCAAAGCCCGCAAAGCATTGGAAAGATAAGCATAGAGGTTAGTCGCAATCATACCGCCCAACATGATACTCAAGAAAGTGCGCGCACCCTCAAAAATCTCAGTTGGCGTCTGCATCACTCGAAGCAAATCACCGACAAAAAGAACCGATAAAATACTGAGCAACACCGAAATCGCCACCGTAAAATAAAGCCCCGTCACATAAGACTTCTTAATCGCCAGCTTGTCTTTTGCACCGAACCGCTGTGCCGTCAAAATCGTCAAGCCAGCAGTCATCCCTTGAGCAAAACCGACAATCAAAAAGTTGATAGACCCCGTCGCCCCAACCGAAGCCAGCGCATCTTTACCCAAAGTCTGTCCCACAATCAACGTATCTGCCGTATTATAAAGTACTTGGAAAAAATTCCCCAAGAGCAGTGGCAGTGTAAAGGCAATCAGCCCCTTTAAAATATTTCCTTTTGTTAAATCCTTCATTTATCTAAAAAAACTCGTCTTCTATCAATTTATCTCTTCATTTTAGCGTATTTTATTGGCTTTTACAAGATGCTTATTACAGAGTTTACAGTAAAATCATGAGATTTTCTATTTTTTTAGGAAAATGAAAAAGTGGATATAAAATCCACCTTGTGTTGGAGCATGAGTTGCTTTCTGAGGGATTATTCGGCTTCTCTTACGCCATAAACTGAGGTAACGTGTCCAGGGTATTTGACCATGTGAGCATTTGCGCGTTCTACGGCTGTGCTTGCAAGTAAATGCCATTCGCTAACATAACCACAGGTGTGACATTTCCATTGATAACCAACTCGAGGATCTTTGTGGTCTGCGTCATCGTGATCATGGTCATGTGTCGCCACAGTTACAGGCGCTTTTTCCCCTGCAAAAGCAATGTTTCCCACAGGGATAATTGCGGCACCTGCCAATGTTGCAGTGATAGCAATAGTGGTAATCTTTTTGAACATATTAATGTTCTCCTTCTAAAGTATATTTTGTAAACCAAAATCCTTGTTACAAGCTTAGTATAACAAAAAGATTATAAATGAAAAAATGATATTAGAAATAAATTATTTTTTTCTCATTTTGTTGTGTAATGTTTATTCTTACGTTATATAAAAAAATCGGCTCTTGAGCCGACTTTAAAATCTGGATTAGTCCTGATGTTCTACTAAATCAAGGTTTTTGACAGAGTAAATCGAACTAATATGCCCGGGGTGTTTAACCGCATGAGCTTGAGCGCTCCGAACGCTCGTCTGAGCAAATAAATGCCAGTAGCTCAAATAATCACAAGTCTCGCAATGCCAACGATAGCCAGTCTTGGTGTCAATCAAGTTTGGGTTAGCACGAAGTTGAATGACAGATGATGAACTGCCCGCAAAAGCGACATTCCCCACCAAAACGAGCAAGATCACAAGGGGCAAAGCGACGTATTTTTTCATCAGATGTTTTCCTCCTTTCCATAATCTAGGCGTGTAGAAAAAAACCGTTATATTGGTAACTTTATTGTAGCAAAAGTCTGTCAAATACTTGTAAAAAATGCAAAAAAAGACCTGTCAATGACTGACAGATCTTCCTTTTAAGCTATAATTATTTTTGGATATTTACAGCTTGTGGTCCACGAGGGCCATCTTCAACTTCAAAAGTTACTTTTTGACCTTCGTCAAGAGTTTTGAAACCGTCTGTTTGGATAGCTGAGAAGTGAGCGAAAACATCTTTTCCTTCTTCAGTTGTGATAAAGCCGAAGCCTTTAGTTGCGTTAAACCATTTTACTGTTCCTTGTGCCATTTTTGGTACTTCCTTTTATTAAAATTTGTAAATCTGAATCTTGAATAGGAATGAACCATAAAGCACAGAACTAATCGTAAAACAAAAACTTACACTTTCATGGTATCATAGTTAATATGGAAAGTAAAGCACAAAGACGCAAAAAAATAGTAGAATTATCAAAAAAATTTCCGTTTGATGAAAAAGAAAGGCAAACGGATGAGGTCTTGAACATCCTGAAAGCTTCACCACTCTGGGTTTCTGCTCAAAAAATCGGACTTTATATGCCCACAGCTATCGAATTTGATTTGACAAAACTTTTTACGGAAAATCAAGAAAAAGAGCTGCTGATTCCTAAATGTCTCCCTCAGCGCCAAATGATTTTCGCCAAATATGACCCTAATCAATTGGTGCGTTCAGATTTTGGCCTACTTGAACCGGCCTCAAATCTTGCCGTTGAGCCAGATTTAATCTTAGTTCCTGGTTTGATTTGGAATGAGCAAGGCTACCGTATTGGTTTTGGCGGAGGCTATTATGACCGCTATTTATCAAATTTTACAGGAAAGACGGCATCCGTCTTGTATGATTTTCAAAAGGCCAATTTTCAACCAGAAGCGCATGATATACCGGTTCAGCAACTTTTTATAGGAGAAAAAAATAATGAATATTAACGAAATAAAAAAAGATTTTAGTCGCTATAAAGCAACCTACATTATCTCTCTTGTGACTGCTTTAGTATGGTTCTGGCAGTTTGCAAGCTTTGGGATGCAGGCGACAAGTGGGATCAACTTATTCAGATCTGGTGCACTTTTTGGGCCAGCGATTTTACAGGATCCAAGTCAGTTGTGGCGCTTATTTACCCCGATTTTTGTTCATATTGGTTGGGGGCATTTCTTGATGAATACCGCCACTTTGTTTTTCATTGGTCGGCAAATTGAAACGATTTTTGGCTGGCAGCGTTTTACGGCGATTTACCTCTTGTCAGGTATTTTCGGTAATGCGATGGTTTTCTTACTCACGCCAAACATCATCTCGGCAGGGGCGTCTACTTCATTATTTGGTCTGTTCGCTGCCATTGTTGGTTTGGCATTCTTCACCAGTCACCCTTTTTTACAGCAAATTGGTAAAACGTTCACAATTCTGATTGTAGCAAATTTGGCCATCAATCTCTTTTCACTGGGAAATGTGAGTATTTGGGGGCATATTGGTGGGGCTGTGGGCGGTATTCTACTCTCAGCAATTTTTCCGCCGAAAGCTTTTAAAAATTCAATTCCAGCTTCCTACCGATTATTTACGATAATTGCCTTCTTAGTTTTACTAGTTGCCTTTGTTGGTTTACCATTTGTGAGATAAAAATTAAAAATAAAAACTTGTTTCAGAGCGAAAAACGTGAAAGTGCTTGCAAAGATTTTCTAATCTTGTTAGAATAATCTTAAAGAAAACTTCGAGAGGATTTGAAAAATCATGAGAATTAATAAAACAATAGACGCACCACGAGAATTTATTTTTGAAAAAATCCTTGATTCTTGCCTTTTTGACATTGAAAAGAATACAGGAAAACGTCCTAAAGTAAGAAGTCTCAAAGGTTTTGAATATACCAAAGATTTTGGTAAAAATCAAAGAGGCACAGTCAAAATTGATGAATTAACCGAACCAAATATTTACGCTTTTACCACAAAAACCAATCGGAATACCTTTAGCACTCGCTGGGAATTGCATAAAATTGACGATCGTAGCACTGACGTTATCATCGAAGAAAGTCAAACTTCTAATGGATTTATCCAAATGGTAAATGATAAAGCTGTCGGTTTCTTCTTGGGGCGTCTGAAAAAACGGCAAATGATTGCGATTTTGGACAATATGGATCGTGCTTACAACGGCTCAAATCGCTGATAATAAGGAGAAGGCTTATGAAAATTGAACACATCGGACTTTTAGTCCATGATTTAGAAGCAATGCGGGACTTTTATGAGCGATATTTTTCGGCTCAAGCTGGCGAAAAATATCATAATCCTAAAACGACTTTTCAATCTTATTTTTTGACCTTTGCTGATGGCGCGCGTCTGGAAATTGGAACGAAAGAAGGATTGGCGACTCTGGATAAAACGGGTACGGGCTATGCCCACCTAGCATTTTCAGTAGGATCAAAAGCAGAAGTTGATCGATTAACGGCTCAATTTTTAGCGGATGGATTCACCGTCATGTCTGGCCCAAGAACCACAGGAGATGGCTATTACGAATCCGTAATTCTCGATCCCGAAGCCAATGAAATTGAAATCACAATCTAAAAAACGGCCTTCGGGCTATTTTTTTGTAGAGAAAATGCTGACGTAAGTTAATCGGTAAGCGGTAACATAAAAAACTTCTCATTTTCTCATCTTTGTGTTAAAATAAACTCATGAATACGAATACATATGAAAAAAAAGAACTCCTTGATTTAGTAATTTATGCCTTTAACAAGCCACGAACCAAAGAACGTGAAGCGGCTTTGTCAAAGTTATTAGAATTTTCGACCGCATACACTCATCGGGAACAGGAGCAACTGACTTCGATGGTTATTGATAATCATTTTGAGGTTTATTGGAATGATGCCCAAGTAAAAATGGCGGGAATTGGCTATGTTGCAAGCTACCCAGAGTACCGAGGAAATGGCGCCATCCGCAAAATCATGACGCAAATCTTGCGAGATAACTATGAAAAAGGGACGATATTTTCCTATTTGGCTCCATTTTCTTATGAATTTTATGAGAAATTTGGTTATCATTATGCTTTTGACCGAAAGATTTACACGATTCCGTCCATCCATTTTCCAAAAGGGAAAAGGACAAGTGGAGAGATTGTGCGGCAATCATTAAGTGAAACATCGACTGATCAACTTTGGGAGAAATTAAATGCTATCCACAAAAAAGCTTATAATCAAGGATCATTAGCCCGCACAAAAAATAATTGGGATTATTATTTCCTGCACAAAGCTCACCCTCAGCTTGCTTTATATCGTGAAAATGGGGAAGATTTAGGTTATTTATTGTATGAGTTTTCAGAAAAGACCTTCCAGATTATTGAATTTATCAGTCTGTCAATGCCAGCTAAGGAAGCGCTTTACCGGTTTATTTCTAGTCATGCGGGTCAGTTTGAGGAAATTCAATGGGTCGCTCCGACGGATGCCTTGCTTGAGCAGGACATGAGTGAGCCGGCTTACGCCAATATTCAACTCCTCCCTTATATGCAAGCGCGCATAGTCAACTTGTCTGCCTTTTTGGAAATCAATGGACAGCCAAATTTCGCTGCCGAAATTACTGACGAAATGATTCCGGAAAATAATATGACGATTGGCGAGGGTCAGCCCGAAAAAATGACGATAGGCGCATTCACGGCGCGCATCCTCCGAGAAAACAAAGCGATCTTACGTGAATACTTTTAGAGAAAATGCTGACGGAAATTTCGTCAGCATTTTCTCTAAAAATAAAAAACAAATGATTAAATTATTAGAATGTTATTTTCCTCTAACTTGTATTATTTCGATTCCGTGTCAAAAAATAATTGGTATAGCGAGGTTTGAAGCCTATCTACTGCGAGCCAATTGTGAAAGCGTAAAACCTATCTAAAAACAATAATTTTTCACGGATGTTTCAATTTGAGAAACATGTTTTTTTTGAGGGGATAGCGCTTGCAATTTTCTCTTGAAAACCTTATCATAGTATTAAGCTTTGTTTCAGAATTAAAAATGAAACATAAAAAGATTAGAAAAAAGGAGAACAAATGGGAAAATTAGGAATTTCCATTTATCCGGAGCGTTCAAGCTTTGAAAAGGATAAAGCATACCTTGATCTTGCACATCAATATGGTTTCAAGCGAGTTTTCACCTCCTTGCTCGAGATTGACGGTGATAAAGAAGTCGTCCTTTCAGGATTTAAGAAAGTCGTGACTTACGCCAACAGTTTAGGGATGGAAGTGATGGTGGATATCAATCCAGGTCTCTTTACCCAACTTAATATCAGTTACGACGATCTTAGTTTCTTTCACGAGATGGGGGCTGATGGAATCCGACTTGACATCGGCTTCACTGGTGCTGAAGAAGCCAGCATGACACGTAACCCTTACGGGATCAAGATTGAGATTAACATGAGCCAAGGAACCACCTATGTGGACTCCATCATGGATTATTCACCAAATGTAGAAAATCTCCTTGGTAGTCATAACTTCTATCCACATCGTTACACTGGTTTAGAGTTTAACCATTACCTCAAATGTACCGAAAAATTTAAAGCTTACAACTTGAACACAATGGCTTTCGTCAATTCACACGCAGCTAGCTTTGGTCCTTGGCCAACGCAAGATGGACTTTGCAGCCTGGAAGATCACCGTGATCTTGAAATCGCTACTCAAGTTAAGCACTATAAACTTCTTGGTGGCATTGATGACATCACTGTAGCTAACGCTTACGCTAGTGAAGAAGAGCTTAAAGCTATGAGCGAAGCCTTCAACGCCCCAATGCCAGAAATTAAAGTGGTTCCACGTGAAACAATCACTGAAAACGAGCGCAAATGCTTATTTGAAGCCACACATAGCTACCGGGGAGACAAATCAGCCTATATGTTACGTTCAACAATGACACGTATCACTTACAAAGCCCTTGATTTCCCAGCTCATGACACAGATACCATTCAACGTGGAGATGTGATCATTGACAACGAAGGCTATGGTCAGTACAAAGGCGAAACACAAATCGCACTGCGTGAAATGAAAAATGACGGACGGGTCAATGTCGTAGGACGCATCTCTGATGATGAACTTTTCCTCCTTGACTTCCTGAAACCATGGAGCTCATTTAAACTTATCGAAAGTAAGTAAAAGCTCGAAAGGGTATACCCTTTCTCTTTTGCCCAAGCAAAAGAGAAAAGTTAACAAGCCCAAAACATCCTGTCAAATTTGACAGAACCCTAACTAACGTTCAAAAAATAGTTTTTGAAAGCAATTTATTATTAAATTTTAAGGAGGAATTCCATGAACGGAATTACTGCGTGGATGGAGAAATATCTCGTCCCTGTAGCAGCAAAAATCGGGTCTCAAAAACACCTGGTTGCACTGCGTGACTCATTCATCGGTATGTTGCCTGCAACACTTGCCGGTGCCTTAGCTGCCATGATTTCAGCTATTGTTACAACATTCCCGTCAGCTATCCAACAAATGACGTTGGGAGCAACAGCATTCTCAAAATTAGCACCAGAGAAAGTCTGGACACTTGCTAACACACCAATCATTGGTGACTTGAACAATATTTCAGCCCTTGTCAACCAAGGAACGCTGACAGTTATTGGTCTTATCTTTGCTTTTTCTTGGGGTTACAACTTGGCTCGTGCTTACGGTGTCAATGACCTCGCTGGTGGTATTGTCTCTGTTGCAACATTGTTCGCAGGTTTGCCAAACCAAATGGGCAAATTTACCGCAGCACTTGGTACAGGTAAAGCTGGCGTAGCCGCATCAGACAAAATCAATGGTGTTCTTGGTGATCAAGGACTTGCTACTTGGAAACCACTCTTTGCCGCAGCTCACCTTGATGCTGGTGCATACTTCACTGTTATTATCATGGGTGCTCTTGCCGTTATCATCTATGCAAAACTTATGCTTGCTGATATCACAATCAAGATGCCAGAATCAGTTCCACCTGCAGTAGCAAAAGCTTTCTTGGCTATCATCCCTACTATCGCAGCTCTTTACATTGTTGGTTTGATTTACTACATCATCGGTAAATTGACAAACGACTCTGTCATTAACTTAATCACTAAATACATCGCAGAACCATTCCAAATTCTGTCACAAAATATCTTCTCAGTGTTGATTGTAACACTCTTTGTTTCAGTCTTCTGGTTCTTCGGACTTCACGGACCAAACGTTTTGGCGCCAGTACTTGATGGTATCTGGGGACCTCTTGGCCTTAATAACCAAGCCCTTTACTTCCAAGTTCACTCACAAGGTATCCGCGACTTGATTTCTAAAGGTGCCATTGATAAAGCTCATGCGATTAACGGTGACTACGTAAACCTTTGGGTACGTGGTTCATGGGATGCCTTTGCATGGTTTGGTGGATCAGGTGGTACGATTACACTTGTTATCGCCATCATCCTCTTCTCTAAACGTAAAGACTACAAGATTGTTGGACGTCTCGGACTTGCTCCTGGTATCTTCAACATCAACGAACCAGTCCTCTTTGGTCTGCCAGTTGTCTTGAATGCTATCTTCTTTATCCCATTTGCAGTAGCACCATTGGTTTCTGTAATCATCGCCTACACAGCAACAGCACTTCACTTGGTTGACCCAGTTGTCAATGCTGTACCTTGGGTAACACCACCAATCATGAATGCCTTCATGGCAACAGGATTTGACTGGCGTGCGATTGTACTTACAATCATCAACTTGGGTGTCACATTCCTCATTTGGACTCCATTTGTTATCGCAGCTAACAAGTTGGAAGAAGAAGAACTCGATTAATTTTAGAATAAATGGTAGAGCAAGAAAGTACTTGCTCTACACATTTTTTGTTAAATCTGGTAAGATTTACTTGGTGAAATCTTATCAAATGTGATAAAAAATAACCATAGGGGAGGATATACTATGATACTCGTAAATTCTGCAATGATGCAAAAAGAAATCATTGAACTTTTGGAAGAAAATGGTTTCAAACATACTAAAAAGCAAGGCTTGAAATTATTCTTTGAAACACCAACTGATGATGCAACCACTGATGCGGCAACGGCTAAAAGCTTGATTAAAGGCAGCCCATTTGGTGCAGCGCTCTTCTTTAACGTGGCTGTCGTATGAGTACTTGGGGAATTGCGCTTATTAGCTTAGGACTTTTACTGATTGCCTATCGTAACTGGTTTGGACTTTTGATTGTTCTAATCGGACTTGCGATGATGCTTGTGGCAAGAAGTCAAAAAAAGAAAGCTGATAAGTTAGAAAAAGAAAAATTGCAGGCCTATCAAGAGACAAAAATTAAATCAAGAAAATAAAAAGACGCTGTTTTTGGCGCCTTTTTTTTGAGTAAAAAATCCGAAAAGAATAGGAACAAATTCCGCTATATAAAACAAAATAAAACGGTTACAAATGGTATAATAAAAGATATAAATAACAAAAATGGAGACTACTATGGAACACAAAAAATTAAACTCATTTCCAAGCGATTTTCTCTGGGGTTCAGCTTCAGCTGCTTATCAAGTTGAAGGAGCACCTTTTGAAGATGGCAAAAAAGCGAGCGTTTGGGATAACTTTGTTCGGATTCCGGGAAAGACTTTTAAAGGCACCAATGGAGATGTTGCCGTAGATCATTATCATCGCTATAAAGAAGATGTGGCTTTGATGAAAGAAATGGGTCTTAAATCTTATCGTTTTTCTGTGGCTTGGACTCGGATTTTACCTGATGGACGTGGCGAAGTCAATCAAGCAGGTTTGAAATTTTACGAAGATTTGATTGATGAACTGATTGCAAATGGTATTGAGCCTATCGTGACGATTTATCATTGGGATTTGCCCCAAGCTTTGCAAGATTTGTATGGTGGCTGGGAGTCACGGGAAATCATCGCTGATTTTGTGAATTATGCAGAAGTTTTGTTCAATGCGTTTAAAGGGAAAGTAAACTACTGGGTCTCTCTTAATGAACAGAATGTTTTTACCAATCAAGGTTGGGCAATTGCGACACATCCGCCAGGAAAAGTTGATTTGAAACTTTTTTATCAGGTCAACCATATCGCCAACTTGGTCAATGCTGCGGTAATCAATAAGTTTCATGAGCTGAAAATGCCAGGACAAATCGGTCCATCATTTGCTTACACGCCACAGTATGCCAAAGATTCTGATCCAATGAATGTGTTGGCGGCTGAAAATGCGGAAGAATTATATAGTCATTTTTGGATGGATGTTTATCTTTATGGAGAATATCCGCTGGCAGCTATGGCTTACCTTCGCGAAAATGGCTTGGCACCAGAATTTGAAGAAGGAGATGCTGAACTCTTAAAATCAGCAAAACCTGACTTTTTGGGAATCAATTATTACCAAACAGCGACAAATGCTTGGAATCCAATTGATGGTGGTGTTGGTGCGACTTCATTTAACACAACGGGTAAAAAAGGAACGACCAAGGAATCAGGAATTCCTGGTTTGCACAAAAAAGTTCAGAATTCATTCATTGATCGGACAAATTGGGACTGGGAGATTGATCCAGAAGGTTTACGAATTGCCCTGCGCCGCATCACTTCGCGTTATCGGATTCCAGTCATGATTACCGAAAATGGCTTAGGTGAGTATGATAAGTTAGAAGACGGTCAAGTTCATGATGATTATCGGATTAAATATTTGGAAAGTCATGTCAAAGCAATCAAAGAAGCAATGACCGATGGAGCTACTGTGATTGGTTACCATACTTGGTCTTATACTGACTTACTCTCTTGGCTCAATGGTTATCAAAAACGTTATGGTTTTGTCTATGTGGACCAAGATGAAACGATGGAAGGTTCGTTGAAACGGATTCCTAAGGATTCTTATTACTGGTATCAACATCTTATCGAAACAAATGGTGAAGAGTTAAAATAATAAAAAGTGTCCTGATGGACACTTTTTAATTTGTGTTATAATAGAAAAAAATAACTTTTGAGGTGGAAAATGAAAATTCGTGGTTTTGAAGTGGTTGAAAAATACGCAAAGATGAGCATCAATTTGCCAAAGCGCTCAACAGAGCATTCGGCTGGTTATGATATTGAAGCTGCCGAGACAGTGAGCTTAGCACCAGGTGAAATCAAGTTGATTCCAACAGGATTGAAAGCTTATATGCAGGCTGGCGAAGTGCTTTATATGTATGATCGTTCAAGTAATCCACGAAAAAAAGGCTTGGTTTTGATTAACTCAGTGGGTGTGATTGATAAGGACTACTACAATAATCCTGATAATGAAGGGCATATGTTTATGCAAATGCGGAATATCACGGATCAAGAAGTAGTTGTTGAAAAAGGCGAACGTGTGGTTCAGGGTGTCTTTATGCCTTTTTTGGTTGCTGACGGTGATGAGAATCAGGAGAAAAAAGAACGCACAGGTGGTTTTGGCTCAACGGGCGAATAATTTTGTAAGAAAGCGCAAGGGCGCTTTTTTTGTGTTTGAAGATGAGTGTGGGCTTTCAAAGCATGATACTTATGATATAATGGAGCTATGAATAATCTGCGTATTCTCCATTTGAATGACTTACACTCTCACTTGGAACATTTTCCGGTGATTGAGCGTTTTTTTGCGGAAAAATCGAGTCAGGGAATCGAAACTTTACGTTTTGATTTGGGTGATAATGTGGATCGTGTGCATCCGTTGACGGAAGCGACTCAAGGTCAAATCAATGTGGAATTGATGAATCGGCTGAATCTGACGGCGGCAACGATTGGCAATAATGAAGGCTTGGGTTTGACGCATGAGATGTTAGAACATCTCTATGATCAGGCGAATTTTCCTGTTTTGCTGTCTAATTTACAGACAGACTTTGCGCGAATTGAGCCTTTGGTTATCGAGACGTCTTTTGGTTTGCGTGTGGGTTTGATTGGCCTGACAGCACCTTATATGAAGGCTTACCCGCAGGCGGATTGGGCGATTTTTGATCCATTTGTGGTGCTAGATAAGCTTTTGCCTCAGCTGGAGTGTGATTTTACGATTTTACTTTCTCATCTGGGGAAAAATGTAGATGAGAAGATTGCCCAAAAGTATGAGATTGATCTGATCATTGGGGCGCACACGCATCATTTGTTTGAGCATGGCGCACAGCTGGACGGGACGTTGCTTGCTGCTGCGGGGCGTTATGGCGAGCACGTCGGCCAAATTGATTTGGTTTTTGATGAGGCGATGCAGTTGGTGGATGCTCAAATCGAGGCTGTGGCAACGAATGTATTGCCAGTAAAAAAAGCGGATTTGGTTGAAACAAATGGATGGGAGCTTCAAGGTCATAAACTTTTGCAAGGAACTGTGGTGGCTGAGTTTCCGGAGGTCATGACAAATCGTGCGCCTGACTTTGTGGCGAGCCATTATCTGGCTGAAATTTTTGCTAAGGAGAAACAGACGGCACTTTGTGTTATCAATTCGGGTTTGCTGGTTACGGAGGCTTTGCCTAAAATTGTAACTTTAGATGATTGGCACGAATTTTTGCCGCATTCGATTAGGCTAGTTCGTTTCCGTTTTACGGGAGCGGAGTTGCGTCGGGTTTTGTTGGAAATTATTGATGTTTCGGCTTATCTGAAGACGCAGCAAATTCAGGGAATGGGTTTTCGTGGGAAATCCTTTGGTTCACTTGTTTTTCATGGTTTGAAGTTGATGAATGGAGATTTTTATGTGACGGGACAAGCGGCGCAACCGAAAAAAGTGGTGGCTGACCAGATTTATGAAATTCTTTTCCCTGATCAATATTTGTTTGCTTGGTATTTTCCCTTGTTGAAAAAATTGGGAGAATCAGAGCTTTTATTTCCTTATTTTTTGCGGGAAATTGTGGCGGAACATTTTAAAAAATTAGAAGAAAAATAGAAAAAGATTAAATGCCTAAAGTAATAGACGAAAGTAAATTAAATTATAATAAGTATCCTGGTGAACACGTAATTGCAAGTGGTGGTGTGGTACAGGTGGGCGCACGAACTTTCCATATTGTTCAAAATTATCGGGAAGCTTTTGATGCGGAAAAAATGGAGCAACGTTTTTCAGATGTGTTGGACAAGTACGATTATATTGTCGGAGATTTTGGCTTTGAACAGTTGCGTTTGAAGGGATTTTTCTCGACGAGTCGGCGGAAAATGCCAGCGGATAATAAGATTGATCATCTGGAAGATTATATCAACGAGTATTGTAACTACGGTTGTCCTTATTTTGTTTTGCGACGGATTAGGACGCGCGATGTTAAGAGCGAAGAAGCATTTGTTTCGGAGAAACTCTTTACTGAAAAAGAATTGAAACAAAATCTGGACAAGCCACGTCGCAAGCGCAATCGAAATCGTAACCGTGGACGAGTGCGCACTGACGAAGAAAAGCAAACGCAGCAAGTGGCGCCAGAAAAATCGACGGCAGGACGAAAAAATTTCCAAACACGGGAAAAAACAACGGATAAAAAACCTTACTCAAAAGATAAAAAAGCAAATAAAAATCTACGTTCAACAGAAAATCGTGACCAAAAATTCACAATTACAGACCGAAATGTGCGCAAAACAGCACCAGAAACGAAAAGCAAAGGCCAAACGAAAGTAGGTTTTGTGATTCGAACACGTGGAAAAGATTAGAAAAGGGCTTGTCAAATCGGACTTTTTAGATTAAAATAGAAGCTTACTTATGTAAGTTTTTTGGCGAGCAAAAGACGCGGGGTGTGCGAAAAAATGCTGACGTCAGAGTTTTTCAGTAGAGAAATTACTGACGGATTGTTCCAAGCGCAGAGAAAATGCTGACGCAAAAGTTTTTCAAGCCTTCAACTAAAAATTTGATATAAAAGAGCAATAAAGAAAGAAAAAAATGATAGAGAATACACAAGCAGAAACACGTCCTTCAATTTATGGTTTGACGCGGGAGCAATTGATTGAATGGGCCATTGAAAATGGCGAGAAAAAGTTCCGTGCGACACAAGTTTGGGACTGGCTTTACCGCAAACGCGTCCAATCTTTTGCTGAAATGACGAATTTAGCTGGCAGTTTCATTGAGAAATTAGAAGCAAATTTCATCTTGAATCCTTTGCAACAAGTGGTTGTCCAAGAATCTGAGGATGGCACGGTGAAATATTTGTTCATGTTGCCGGACAAAATGATGATTGAAACCGTACTGATGCGCCAATCTTACGGCTTGTCAGTCTGCGTGACGACGCAAGTTGGTTGCAACATGGGCTGTACCTTCTGCGCTTCTGGGATTTTGAAAAAAGAACGTGATGTGACGGCGGGCGAGATTGTCAGCCAAATCATGCTCGTGCAAAAATATTTTGACGAACGTGGCTTAGATGAGCGCGTGTCGCACGTGGTAGTCATGGGAATCGGTGAGCCATTTGATAACTATGAGCATCTGATGAATTTCTTGCGCGTCATCAATGATGATAACGGACTTGCCATTGGTGCACGACACATCACGGTGTCTACTTGTGGTTTCATGCCCGCAAAAATCAAAGAATTTGCTCACGAAAACTTGCAAATTAACTTGGCGATTTCACTTCATGCGCCAAATAATGAATTGCGGACTTCGCTCATGCGCATTACGCGCAATGCCCCACTGGAAAAATTGTTTGACGCCATTGATTATTACACGCAAACAACCAATCGGCGCGTGACTTACGAATATATCATGCTGTCGGGCGAAAATGACAGCCCAGAAGTAGCGCAACAATTGGCAGATTTGATTAAACCCCGCAACAAATTGGCTTATGTCAACCTCATTCCGTACAATCCAGTCGCTGAACACATCAAATACGAGCGTTCAACCAAAGACAATACTTCAAAATTCTATGATGTTTTGAAGAAAAACGGCATCAACTGTGTCGTTCGTCAAGAACACGGAACAGATATTGACGCAGCTTGTGGTCAATTGCGCTCAAAACAAATCCAAAAAAATAAAGCAAGATAAATTCAAACAAAAACTGTCAGTAAGCGGCAGTTTTTTTGTCAAAAACAATTGCGTCAGCATTTTCTCTGTCAAAAAAGACTTTTCGTCAGTAAATTCTCTCACTGAAACAAGTTTGGTCAGTAAATTTAATTATTTTCCAAACATTCGCACATAATTATTAAAAATATATTCAATATCTCATGCAAAATTTAAGAAAATCTGCTAAAATATAAACAAAGAAAAGGATAAGGTTTGCTCGTCACTCAGCCGTGCTAACCTTAAGAAGGAGCATCATGGACTACGTAAAACTCAACAAATCACGCCATAAAGTGAAACATTTTGACGGTAAAAAAATTCCTACAGTTGATGTGAAGCAGATTATCTCGGCAGCAAGCTTGGCTCCTTCTGCACACAATATTCAAAGCTGGCACTTTGTGATTGTAGAATCAGCCGAAAAAAGAGAAGCCCTCCTTACCGAAGTAAAACCTGGCAACCATGAGCAAATCAAGCAAGCAGGCGCAGTGATTGTATTATTCAGCGACACCAATTTGGTGGAGCGTTCACGCGAAATCGCCCGTGTTGGCGCAGGTGAATTGGATGATGAACAACTTTTACGTTTCAACAGCCAATATCCAAAAATGTTTGAAGGCTTTGAAGAACTTTACGAAAGCAACTATCTGTCAATCAACATCGGTTTGGTCACAATGAATCTGGTGTTGGCCATCAAAAATTACGGTTATGACAGCAATATCATCTTGGGCTTCAACCGCACATCAAAAATCAACGACCTCTTGGAAGTTGAACGCCGCTACCGTCCAGAGCTGATTATTCCTTTAGGAAATGCTGAAATCAAAGGTCAACCAAGCTATCGTTTACCCCAAGATCACATCATGGAAATTCGTTAAAAAAGAAGTTCGATTGAACTTCTTTTTTTATATTTTACAAAGTATCTCAAGTCAGCAACATTCTGTTGTTTTTGCTAAAATAGAAGAAAACGTTTGATATATTTCAATAATCTAGGCATCAACTCACAATTTTTTCAGAAGGCTGGAAAAAAACTTGAAAATAATCAGACCATACCGAGAGGAAATAGGACATTGCTCACTTTTTGGCAGAATTATCCCGAAATTCAAGAAAAATTAAAAGAGGTGCAGAAACTCATGGTGGCACATCTCAAAATCAATAATCAAGAAATCCAAGAAGCCCTACAAAAACTCACAGCTCGTGGAGGAAAAATGGTTCGTCCCGCGCTTTTTTTGCTTTTTGCAGGACTTGTCCCCAATGGCAAACAAGATGAAGAAAAGCTGTTGAAAATTGCGGCTTCCTTGGAAATGCTTCATTGCGCCACTTTGATTCATGATGACATCATTGATGATTCGCCTGTCCGTCGGGGGCTTCCTTCTGTCGAAGCACAGTTTGGCAAAGATACTGCTGTGTATGCTGGCGATTTTGTTTATACCATTTATTTTGAATTATTGATTGAAACGATGAACGGCACACCATTTCTCGCCAAAAATGCGCAATCCATGAAAAAAATTCTTCAAGGCGAATTAACTCAGATGCAATCAGCATTTGATCAGAAAAATACAGCCCGCCGTTATCTCAAGGCAATCAGTGGTAAAACCGCAGAACTACTCAGTTTGAGCTGTTTAGAAGGGGTTTATTTTGCTGGAGGCGATAAAAATATGCAACGCTCAGCACGTAAGATTGGTCGCGCAATTGGTCTGGCTTTTCAAGTTTATGACGATATCTTGAATTTTACAGTTGGTCTGGATGAAGCAGATAAACCAATTTTGACTGATTTTCGCCAAGGCATCTATACCTTGCCGCTCCTTTTGGCCAAGGAAGTCAATGAGCAAGCTATTTTGCCTTATTTAGAAGCGCCAGAAAAACTCACGCGAGCAGAATGTGTAGAATTGGCAGATTTAGTCGCAGAATCAGGTGGCATTGCTGGCGCCTTGATGTTTGCAGGCACATTGACTGATTTGGCGCTGGCAGAAATTCGCAAGCTTCCTGAGTCACGCAATCGGCAGATTTTGGAAGAAGCGACACAAGTCTTGTTGAAGAGAGAACATTAAAAGCCTTGATTGAACAGGCTTTTTCAAATTGAATCGTAGAAATCATGAGGACAAAAATGAATTTTAAAAACTTTGCTGAGCTGATTGAATTAAAAGCCAAAACGGCCTCCATTTTTCCGTTTTTGCTAGGGCTTGGTTACTCCCTTTATCATTATCATAAGGCGAATCTTTTGCCATTATTGGTTTATTTCGTTGCGATGTTCATGTTTAACTGCTTTGTGGACATCTGGGACAATTATAATGACTATCACAATGCTGTGGATACGGCAGACTATCAAAAAAATACCAATATTATTGGACGAGAAGGACTTTCTTTGGGCTTGATTAAAGGCTTGTTGGCATTTTTCTTTTTTGGTAGTTTGCTCTTGGGTTTATTGGTTGCTTTTTGGACAGGTTGGGCCGTTTTTTGGTTGGGTTTGATTTGTTATGCGGTGGGGATTTTTTATGCTGGAGGACCAAAACCTTTGTCAAGTCTACCCCTTGGAGAGCTACTTTCAGGGCTGACGATGGGCTATCTGATTTTTCTCATCTGCCTTTATATCAATACTTTTGGGACATTTGTGTGGTCTTGGGCGACTTTAGGGACAACATTTTTGATTGCTTTGCCCAATGTCCTTTTGATTGCAAATCTTATGTTGGCAAATAACACTTGTGATTTGGAAGAAGATGAAGCGAATCAACGTTTTACAATCGTTCATTATATTGGAAAAAGCGGAGCTTTGCTCTGGTGGAAAATCGCTTTAATTTTGGCTTTTGTCGCTGTTATCTTGGGTGTTTTGCTGGATTTACTTGCACCGATTAGCCTTGCTATCGTACTGCTTGTGCCTCTGATGGTCAAATTTGCTCGACCTTACTTAAAAAAACAAGTGAAAAGAGAAACGTTTATTTGTTCAGTGAAAATCTTAATGGTCTTTCAATTGGCCCAAGTTGTCTTGCTTTTCATGGGCTTGATAAAATTTTAATTCATGAAAAAACCTCCAAATTTTGGAGGTTTTTAAGTTTAAGCTTTGTCAGCATAGCTGATATTTGATTTTGGTTGATTATTTTTAGGCTGGATGACTTTGAGCAAGACCAGCAAAGCAAAGATTGATCCGCCCACATAAGGCAACAGGAACCAGCAAAGGTTTGCCAGATGAAAATCAAAGAAAACGATGAGAAAAGTAAAGAGGGCAAGTCCGGAGATTATCACGAGCGCCATCAGCGCTGATTCACTTAAAGTTTGATTTGGAATTGAAAGAGTGGGAGTTGTAGCTGCTATCTGGTTTGCTCTCTTGAAAATTAAAAACAGAGGGAGTAGGCTGTAAACTAGGGCAATCAAAGCAAACATTCTTCGAAAAGTTACATTTTGGGCGAGTGCTGGAAGTTTGCGTGGGCTGAGCTGAGGTGCACGTGCTTGAATCGCAGCGATGAACCGTTCTTTTTGAGTCCAGCTTGTGTAAAGAAAAACAAAAGCTAATGTTCCAAATAAGAACCATTCGATTAAAATGGATAAAGGATTGGTTTGCTCAGAAGTAATCCCGCCACCCGAAGCTAAAATGGCTGTAAAGTCATTCATCGCGTGGAGTAAAATGGCAAAAAGGAGATTGTTTGTCTTGACATAAATCGCTGCCAGAACTAAGCCGACAGGAATAACCGCAAGCACTTGAATGATTGTGTTAGGCAATGGTTGATGCCGGAGATTTAGTAAGTGAATCAATCCAAATAAAATACTTGAACTGAAGAGCGCGAGGATGAATCCTGCTCTATTTTTCGCTCTTTTTACAAGGAGACCAAAAATGAGTCCGCGAAAACTGAGCTCTTCGGCAGCACCAATCAAGAGCGTTGCGAAAAAAACAAGGAGAATATAAGAGGCAGAGAAGTGAAATCTGAGGGCCACGACAAGACCACTAAGAAAGAATAAGAAGGGTAAAATCAGCATCCCTAAGGATTTGTTCCAGGGGTAGCGCTTGAACAATAATTTTTGATGCCAAAAGAAATGATTGAGTAGGAGCAAAATAAGAATGAGCGGAATTTCTTGGATAAAAATTGAGATCATACTTGCATTTCCTCCCAGACTATCCAACCAAGCATTGACACCAAGCGCTTTGAGGACATAGGAAAGCCCTACGATATAGGCAACCAGAATGACCAAAATACTGATGATTTTTTTCATAGTAATCTCCTTTTCATTAAAATGCAGTTGTATTTTAATTATATTTCAACTATATGCTTTTTCCTTTCATTCGTCAAATGAAAATATTAAATAATTTGAAAAAAGCAGTAAAAATAATAAAAAAATTACTGACGTAAATAAACGTCAGTAATTTCTCTGCTGAATTTATTTACGTCAGCATTTTTTCTAGTCGCAACAGTTGTTTTTGGTTTTCGTCAGTGATTGCTCTGGCGCATTTTCAGTGGGCAAGACAGGAGTGGCGCTTTTGACGGGACAAGTATTGACAGAACAGTCATCGCAAGCCCCTTTGCTCCGAATCGTTTTGAAAATTGTCCAAGCCGTAAGGAGCAAAATGATTGCCAAAATGATAAAACTAGCTAAGTTCATAGGACACACCCTTTCCTTTTTTGAAAATGAAATAAAGACCAAGCAATAAGACCAAAATGGCTAGGCCACTCAAGATTTGGAATTGCCGCAAGAGGAAAATACTGCCAATCTGATAAATGATAAAACTCATGCTATAAGCGACCAGAGTCTGAAAACCAACGGCCCGAATCGTCCAACGCACATCGCCCATTTCTTTATAAATGGTTGAAATCGCAGCAACACAAGGCGCACACAAGAGATTAAAAACCAGTAAAGAATAAGCAGCCAAAGGAGTATAAGCCCCTTGCACAGCAGTCCAAAGTTGCTGACCACCTGAAGCATCGTGAGCGAAAAGCACGCCCATCGTACCCACAATCGTCTCTTTGGCAATCAAACCTGTCAAAGTCGCAACCGTTGCTCGCCATTCACCAAAACCAAGCGGGGCAAAGAAAATGGCAATAATTTTACCCACGTCAGCTAAGATAGACTGGCTAGGATCGACATGAGTAAAAGTCCAATTATAGTTGGAGCTGAACCAAATAATGACATTCATGGCGAAAATGATGGTACCAGCTCGCTTGACAAAGCTCAAAGCACGCTCAAAGGCATATTTGAAAACCGTGAGTGCATAGGGCAAGTGATAGCTGGGCAATTCCATGATGAAAGCAGAAGTGTCACCAGAAAAGAGCCGTGTTTTTCGCAAAATAATCCCTGAGAGAATAATCATCCCCATGCCCAAAAAATAAGCGCTTGGTGCAACCCAGCTGGCATGGCGGAAAAAAGCGCCAGAAACAAGGGCAATAATCGGCAATTTTGCCGAACAAGGCATGAAAGTGGTGACCATGATTGTAATCTTACGATCACGTTCTTGCTCAATGGTTCGAGTGGCCATGATTCCAGGGACACCACAGCCGGAGGCGATTAACATCGGAATAAACGATTTTCCAGAAAGCCCAAAACGGCGGAAAAGGCGATCCATCACAAAAGCAACGCGCGCCATGTAACCCGAATCTTCCAAAATTCCTAAGAGTAAAAAGAGGACAAAAATTTGAGGAACAAATCCCAAAATTGCCCCAATCCCCGCAAGCACGCCATTGATGACCAAGTCTTGCAACCAAGGAACAACTGCCAGAGCCTGCATCCCTTGCTCTGCCCAATGTGGTAGCCATTGACCGAAAAGGACGTCGTTGAGCCAATCAGTGGCTGCTGTACCCACCGTTTGAATGGAGATGAAATAAACCAGCCACATAATGAAAACAAAAAAGGGCAGACCCAGCCATTTGTGGGTGACGACCTGATCAATACGGTCGGTCAGATTGACTTTCCCGTTATCATTTTTTGTCACGCAAAGACGGATAATGTGGCCAATCAAGTCATAGCGTTCATTGACGATGATTGCTTCGCGGTCATCAGCCATGATCTTTTCCGTAATGCTGACGACTTCTTCAATTTCAGATTTTTGATGGGTTGACAATTCGGCAAGGGAAATCTCATCCGATTCAAAGGCTTTGATTTGATCAAAACGGTTTGTAAAGCCAGTGATTTTGGCGATTTCGGATAAAGCTCCTTCAAGTCGGTGATCATAATCTAAAGTTTGCACGCTAGTGGCTTTCAACGCCTTCTTAACGACTTCATCCAACCCTTTATTTTTGATTGCTGAAGTATGAACCACGGGGATTCCTAGACTGTAAGCCAATTTTTCGAAGTCAATATTTTTCCCCTGAACTTCCAGCAAATCGCTCATATTAAGCGCCAAAACCATGGGAGTCCCAAACTCCATGAGCTGTAAAGTCAAATAAAGCGAACGTTCCAAATTTGTGGCATCGACAATATTGATCAGGACATCGGGTGGCGTTTTTGAGAGAAAATCACGTGCCACTCGCTCATCCAAGGAATAAGGCGATAAAGAATACAAACCTGGCAAATCTTGGATGCAAATTGATTTATCTTTTTTATAAAAACCAGACTTGCGTTCAACAGTCACTCCAGGCCAATTTCCGACTTGCTGATTTGCACCAGTCAAAAGGTTAAAAATGCTGGTTTTCCCACTGTTAGGATTGCCAAGCAGAGCAATTATTTTCATATTTTTCAAATCTCTTTCAGAGAAAATGCTGACGTAAATATTTTAGCTTCTAAAAGTTTTCGTCAGTAAATTCTCTTCTCAATATCAAGGCAAAGCTTACAAAAGTCAAGCTTCTAGGACTACTTTGATTTTTTCAGCATCAATTTTACGCAAAGATAGCGCATAGCCACGCAAGCGTAATTCAAGTGGATCTCCCAGAGGGGCTCGCTTTTGCAAACGAATACTTGTTCCGCGCGTAATTCCCATGTCCATCAAGCGACGCCGGATTTCAGCAGGCGCATCGATTAAGCGAACAACGCCTGTTTGACCGACTTCAAGTTGAGCAAAGCCGACAATCTTTTCGCTCGAACGTTCATTTTTAATAAAAATCTGACGCAGAAAGTGCTGACTCAAAGCCAAGCGCAAATTATCCACCTTCACAATGGCATTCTCGCCATCCATTGACAATAAGACAATTTTTTTATCCGTCATAAGACCTAATTCACGCAATTTTGCCTGATTTTTGCCCAGTACCTTATCAATATAATAAATTTGACCCACAAGGGCCGTATCAAGGCTTTTCATAGTTTTCTCCAAACAATGATTTAACACAATAAATGTAAAACTTTTTTTACATTTATTATTATAGCAAATTTTGAAAACCGATACAATAATTTTCTGAAAAATGAAAATATCAGAGGATAACGTTCAAGTTAAAATAAAAAAAGACCCGCAGGTCTTTTTATTTATTCCACAGAGAAAAGATATGGATAAACGGGTTGTTTTCCATCATGAATCTCAATTTCAAGATCAGGATGTTTTTTCTCTAATTCTTTAGCAATTTTTTCAGCGTTAGCTTTTTTACCCTCTTCACCGACATAAATCGCTACAATTTCACTATCTTCATCAATCATTTGCTCAAAAACAGCAAAGATTGCATCATTCATCTTGCGCGTTGAAACAACGATTTTGTTATTCAACATTCCCAAGGTGTCTTTTTTGTGAATTTCGATACCATCAACGTTGGTATCACGGATAGCAGTAGTGACAGAACCAGATTGCACATCAGCGAGTGCATCGACCATTGCCGCTTTATTTTCTTCAATTGAGCGAGTTGGATCGAAACTCAAAAGGGCTGTGAAACCTTGAGGAATGGTGGATGTTTCCACGACTTCCACAGGAATTTCAGCGACTTCAGCAGCTGATTTTGCCGCCATAAAAATATTTTTATTATTTGGTAAAATAATAACTTTTTCAGCATTGACTAGATCAATTGCATTCAAAATATCTTCAGTTGAAGGGTTCATGGTTTGTCCACCAGAAACAACATGATTTACACCCATTTCTTTGAAAATCTCAGCCAAACCATCGCCCGCAGCGATAGCAATGAGTCCCCAATCTTTCTTAGAAGTAGAAGTCGAGACGTTAGAGGCTTTGGCTTCTTTTTCAGCCACTCCTTCATTTTGCAGGCGCATATTGTCTACTTTGACTTTAACGAGACGTCCGTACTTCAAACCTTCTTGCATGACAAGTCCTGGATCTTCAGTATGGACATGGACTTTGACAACTTCTTCATCATCAACGACCAAAAGAGAGTTTCCGATACCGGCAAGGTAAGCTTGGAAATTATCATGATCATAGCCTTCGCGGGCTGTTGGCCCTTTGCCAAGCTCGACCATAATTTCTGTACAATAACCGTACTTGATATCGGCAGTTGATGCATTCGCTACACTTTCGTGCTCCACATTAACCATGCGATCCATTGCACCAAGCTCAGCCACAGGCGTTTCAGGAATGAACTCACCATTAAGTGCCATCAGGAAGCCTTCGTAGATATAAACCAAACCTTGACCGCCCGAGTCCACAACACCAACTTCTTTGAGAACGGGAAGCATATCTGGCGTCATCGCCAGTGCTTTTCTGGCTCCTTCAAGAGCGGCAGTCATGACTTCAATCGCATCATCGGTTTCATTTGTCTTGCGTTTTGCAAGCTCGGCTGCTCCACGTGAAACAGTCAAAATCGTCCCTTCAACAGGTTTCATAACAGCTTTGTAAGCTACCTCAACACCATTTTGTAAGGCGGCAGCGAGATGAATTCCATCAAGTTCAGCATAGTCTTTGGCGTATTGAGCAAAACCGCGGAAAAGTTGACTGAGAATAACACCAGAATTTCCACGTGCACCCATGAGTAACCCTTTTGAGAGGATTTGTGCGACTTCCCCAACAGTAGCTGCTGGTTTTGAAGCGACATCTTTAGCCCCATTAGTGATGGTCATCCCCATGTTTGTTCCTGTGTCACCGTCTGGTACAGGGAAAACATTAAGTGAATTGACATATTCAGCTTGCTCATTCAAGCGGCTGGCTGCGGCCTGAATCATTTCTTGAAATTTACTTGAATTGATATTTGACACTAGTCTTCAACCACCTTCACATTTTGTACGTACACGTTTACGCTACTTGCTGTGATGCCGAGTTGGTTTTCAAGGTTAAAACGTACACGTTCTTGGATATTTTTTGCCACTTCGCTGATTTTTACACCATAAGAAATGACGACATAGACGTCAATTGACGTTTCGTTGTCAGTCGTTGTGACCACAACCCCTTTTGAATAATTTTCTTGGCGCAAAACGCTGCGGACATTGTCTTTAACAGCTGATTTGCTGGTCATGCCGACGACGCCGAAAATTTCAGTCGTCGAAGCACCAACGACAGTCGCAATGACTTCGGTAGCAATATCGACGTTACCATGTTGGTTGTTGATAGTAACACTCATTTTCGTAGCTGTACCGTCGCCAAATTTTTACGAAAAATCGCAAAAACGAAGAGCTCACTGACAAACGGCACTTTCCTCCATATTATTTAAATATCATTACTCATTTTATCATACTTTTGTAAAATAAAACAGTTATTATGAACGTCTTTTTAGAAATTTAACTTTTGTCAGCGATATCATGACTTTTTGTACAAATAAAAAGTTACTGACGGACTCCCTCGGTAACTTTTTCCTAATAATTAATTTTTTGATTTGGATGATAGTAGTGGAAAATGCAGCCATTCTCAACAAATAAAAAACCCCGTCAGGTGACAGGATATTTTTGTGTTTTGCAAAAAACAAAAATTATACGCGTTCAACGCCTGCTGGCAATTTCTTCAAAGCTTTAGCTGAAGCCCAAACAGTTTTGATTTCGCCGTTTTCAAGAATAGTAACTTTTTGAAGATTAGGTTTAACTACACGTTTAGTTTGGTTCATCGCGTGTGAACGGTTGTTACTTGAAACAGTCTTACGACCAGTAAAATAACATTCTTTAGACATGGTATTTACCTCCCATTAGATTTTTATGCTTTTAAAAATAACATACTTGTTAAGTATAACATTTTTCGTTTAAAAAAATCAAGTTTTTTTCAATTTTTTGCTGTTTTTTTTCGCAGAATCTGCTAAAATGAAACTATGGAAAATAATATTGAAGAACTCACAGGAAAGAACGAAGAATACATTCGTTCAGTGACGAAACAGCTCATGCTTATTGGCAAAACAGATGAAGAAGTTAAGGGAATTTTAAATGAAATTCTACCAGAAATCATCGAAGGACAAAAAAATGGTATTCTTGCTCGTAAATTATTAGGTGCACCAACCGATTTTGTTCATCAATATCAGCCAAAAACAGCAGTCAAAAAAGTAAATGACAAAAATGAGGCTGCTGGTTTGATGTGGTTAGATAGTGCTCTACTTTTCTTAGGTTTTATCTCATTGCTCAATGGTTTCACGGCCCTTCTTACTTCCAAGGAACCTGTTTATCGTTTGGTGACAACGGTTCTCTCTGCAGCGGTTGCAGGGCTTGTCCTGTATTTGATGTATCGTTTCTTCTATCGTCCCAAAGCTGATGGAAGCCGTCAACAATGGAACTGGAAAGGCTTTTTGGCAACAGCCCTAGCTGTACTTGTCTGGATTGGGGTAACCACCTTCTCTAATATGCTTCCGGAATCAATCAATTTGCAAGTGTCAGCTATCGTTTGGATTGTCATCGGAGCGTTGGGACTTGGCGCACGCTGGCTGCTTAAACGTCAATTCAATATTCAATCTGCTCTGGTTGCTCAACCTAGAAAATAAAAAACCTCGTGAGAGGCTTTTTTATTTTCTAGCGTTTTAAGAGTGAAAAAAGAAGAATTTAAGAGAGATTATTTCTTGACAAAGCCCCATTTGACAAGGTTTCATAACATGTTTTGTTAGAGGGGTTGTGAAATGAGATAAAGTTTGTGGTATAATGTTTGATGAATAACTATGATTATGGAGGTCCTTTTAAAATGAAAGGGATTATTTTAGCAGGCGGTTCTGGAACGCGCCTTTACCCGCTTACTCGTGCAGCCTCAAAACAATTGATGCCAATTTACGATAAACCAATGATTTACTACCCATTGTCAACATTGATGTTGGCTGGGATTAAAGACATTTTGATTATCTCAACCCCTACGGATACACCACGTTTTAAAGAACTTTTGCAAGATGGTTCTGAATTTGGAATTAACCTTCAATACGCTGTGCAACCTTCTCCAGATGGTTTGGCGCAAGCTTTCATCATCGGCGAAGAATTTATCGGTGATGACAATGTGGCTTTGATTTTGGGAGATAACATTTATCATGGTCCGGGAATGTCTAAAATGCTTCAAAACGCTGCTGCTAAAGAAAAAGGGGCAACTGTCTTTGGCTATCACGTGCCAGACCCAGAACGTTTTGGTGTCGTTGAATTCGACGAAGACATGAATGCGATGTCTATTGAAGAAAAACCAGAAGCACCAAAATCAAATTATGCGGTAACTGGTCTTTACTTCTATGATAATGATGTCGTTGAAATTGCTAAAAATATCAAACCTTCTCCTCGTGGCGAATTGGAAATCACAGACGTGAACAAAGCTTACCTTGAACGTGGTGACTTGTCAGTTGAACTCATGGGACGTGGTTTTGCATGGCTTGATACAGGAACACACGAATCACTCCTTGAAGCTGCGCAATACATCGAAACTGTTCAACGGATGCAAAATATGCAAGTGGCAAACTTGGAAGAAATTGCCTACCGCATGGGTTATATCACCGCTGATGATGTTCGTAATTTGGCACAACCACTCAAGAAAAATGAGTATGGACAATACCTACTTCGTTTGATTGGAGATAAATAATGACTGAGAACTTTTTCGGTAAGACACTTGCAAGCCGTGAAATTAGTCAAATTCCTGGAATGCTTGAATTTGACATTCCTGTCCATGGTGACAATCGTGGGTGGTTTAAAGAAAATTTCCAAAAAGAAAAAATGATGCCACTTGGTTTTCCAGAAAGCTTTTTTGCCGAAGGGAAATTACAAAACAATGTAAGTTTTTCTCGTAAAAATGTTTTGCGCGGGCTTCACGCGGAACCTTGGGATAAATACATTTCGGTAGCAGATGGCGGTTCTGTACTCGGTTCATGGGTGGATCTTCGCGAAGGTGAAACTTTCGGGAATGTTTATCAAACTGTGATTGATGCCAGCAAGGGAATCTTTGTTCCTCGCGGCGTAGCCAATGGTTTCCAAGTGCTTTCAGATACAGTGTCTTACAGTTATTTGGTTAATGATTATTGGGCGCTTGAGCTTAAACCTAAATACGCTTTTGTGAATTATGCTGATCCAAGTCTTGGAATTAAGTGGGAAGATGTTGAACACGCTGAGGTTTCTGAAGCTGACAAAAATCATCCCCTTTTGAAAGATGTAACACCGTTGAAAGCAGAAGAACTCTAATGTTTGCGATGCATTTACGGACGAAAAAGCGCTTAGAATTTTGGCAGGTTGACAAGAACAGTGAGCAGCCGATTTGGGCAGAGAAAGCCTTTGTTACTGGTGGTTTTCGTTGGAGCGGTGAGCGTTTAGCTGTTCAGAATGTCGGTGGTCTGCTTAAAATGACGGTTCCTCTTGGCGATGTTATGGTTTTCAATGGAAAATATTTGAAAGCTGTACCCAAGGCTAAATTTATGCGTGAGTATCGTGTGGATTGAGAATTTCACAAAGACTAAAGTTTAACAAAAAGGAAAAAATATGACTGAATTTAAAAATATTGTCGTAACTGGTGGAGCGGGCTTCATTGGTTCAAATTTTGTACACTATGTTTATAATAATCATCCAGATGTACACATCACAGTTTTGGATAAATTAACTTATGCAGGAAATGTTAATAACATCAATATGCTCTTTGACAGTGGACGCGTGGAGCTTGTAGTGGGCGATATTGCTGACGCTGAAATCGTGGATCAAGTGGCTTCAAAAGCAGATGCTATTGTGCATTATGCGGCTGAAAGTCATAATGACAACTCGTTGAAATCACAAGATGAGTTCATTCACACCAACTTTATCGGAACTTACACTTTGATCCAAGCGGCGCGCAAGTATGATTTGCGTTTCCACCATGTATCAACTGATGAAGTTTATGGCGATTTGCCTTATCGTGAAGATTTGCCAGGTCATGGTGAAGGTGAAGGGGAGAAATTCACTGATCATACGCCTTACAATCCATCAAGTCCATACAGCTCAACAAAAGCAGCTTCTGACTTGATTGTGCGTGCTTGGGTGCGTTCGTTTGGCTTGAAAGCGACGATTTCAAACTGTTCAAACAACTATGGTCCTTACCAACACATCGAAAAATTTATTCCTCGTCAAATCACAAATATTCTCTCAGGCATCAAACCAAAACTTTACGGTGATGGTAAAAACGTGCGTGACTGGATTCACACCGAAGACCATTCTTCAGGCGTGTGGACGATTTTGACTAAAGGTCGTATGGGCGAAACTTATCTTATCGGTGCTGACGGTGAAAAAAATAACAAAGAAGTTCTCGAAGATATTTTGGCGCGCATGGGTAAAAATGCGGATGACTACGACCGCGTGACTGACCGTGCAGGACACGATCTGCGTTATGCGATTGACAATACAAAATTGCGCACAGAGTTGGGTTGGACACCAAAACATACGGACTTTGAATCTGGTTTGCAAGCGACAATTGACTGGTATCGTGAAAATGAAAACTGGTGGAAAGCTGAAAAAGAAGCTGTTGAAGCAAAATATGCTGAAACCCAAAAAGTTTTGGATAAATAAATCGTTTTATTGATGGAGAAAATGCTGACGGAAACAAAAATCTTCTGTTAGTCAGGAAAAAATACTGACGGAAATTTTCGTCAGTAAATTTTCTAACTTGGGAGCTTTATGTCAGTGTTTTTTCTGAGCTGCGCGCTTTTCGTCAGTAAATTTTCTGAAATTCCAATGAACATTAGTTTCATAGGGAAGGAGTAAGGATGAAAATAGCGGTTGAAACAGCCTGTCAGTCATTCAGGTGTCGCCAAACATATTGGTGTTCCTGTTTGGGCAGGAAAAAGTGCTGACGGGGACTGAGTTTTTGAAGAGCAAAAAGCCATCAAGTTGGATTTTATGAATTCTTGGACTTCTCAGTTTGATTTTCGTCATGATTACTGTTTTTGTGATGATACGCGTGATGAACTAAATTATTGATAAAATAAAACAAGCAAAAAGTAAGAATTTGGAGAACACATGATTTTAATTACTGGTGGAAATGGACAACTCGGGACAGAATTGCGCCATTTGCTCGATGAGCGTGGTGTGGTTTATACGGCAGCGGACGTGAACGAGCTTGATATTACGGATAAAGCGGCAGTTGACACCTTTTTCGATGCTCATAAACCTGAATTGGTTTACCATTGTGCAGCTTACACGGCAGTGGATAAGGCCGAAGATGAAGGTAAAGAATTAGACGAAAAAATCAACGTTGATGGAACGAAAAATGTGGCTGAGGCAGCTGCTCGAGTAGGCGCAACGATTGTCTACATCTCAACTGACTACGTTTTTGGTGGCACTTTGCCGATTGGTCAAGAATGGCCAGTTGATGCACCCAAAGCGCCTGAATCTGAATACGGTCGTACTAAACACTTAGGTGAAGAAGCGGTCAAAGCGAGTGGAGCGAAGTTCTACATCGTCCGCACAGCTTGGGTATTTGGCAGCTACGGGCCAAACTTTGTTTTCACCATGCAAAACTTGGCGACACGTTTCCCAGAGTTGACGGTGGTCAACGACCAACACGGCCGTCCAACTTGGACTCGTACGCTGGCTGAGTTCATGGTTTATTTGGTGAATGAAAAAGCGGACTTTGGTTTCTATCATTTGACTAACGACGCAGCGCCTGGTGAAGATGTGACTTGGTTTGATTTTGCCAAGGAAATCTTGAAAGACACTGACGTGGTTGTAAAACCTGTGGATTCAAGCAAATTCCCAGCCAAAGCTAAACGGCCTTTCAACTCAACGATGAGCCTTGAAAAAGCCAAAGCCACAGGCTTTGTCATTCCAACATGGCAAGAAGCGTTGGCGAAAATGCTTGAAGTCGGCGATTTACGTGAAAACAAAGACGTTGCCAAAGGCGAAATCAACAAAAAATAAGAAAAAATACTGACGAAAAATTCCGTCAGTAAAAAATGAACAAAAGAACTCCTGCCAGCACCTAAAAAGTACTGGCAGAGTTCTCGTTTTGAGAGGCTAAATGCGCCCGAAGGAAGCATTTAGGTTGCGGATAAGATTTTGCATCGCAAAATTTCGGCAGCGCCCGAAGGAAGCGTTTAGGTTGCAGATAAGATTTTGCATCGCAAAATTTCGGCAGCGCCCGAAGGAAGCATTTAGGTTGCGGCTGAATTTTGCACAGCAAAAATAAAAAATAAAAGGAGCAGCATGAAAAAGCATGTTTTTATCGTTGGGAGTCGTGGATTACCAGCGAAATATGGCGGATTTGAAACTTTTGTGGAAGAACTCGTCAAGCACCAAAATAATAAAAATATTAAATATCATGTGGCTTGTCAAAGCGAGAACTCAGATAAAGGGCGGCCAGGTGAGCATTTTGACTATCTGGGCGCAGATTGTTTTGTTATCAAAGTCCCAAATATTGGCCCTGCGCGCGTGATTGCTTACGATATGTTGGCCATCAATGCGGCGCTCAAAATTTGCCAAAAGGAACAAATTGAGCAGCCAATTTTCTATATTTTGGGCAATACAATCGGTGGATTCATCGGACATTTTGCCCGAAAAATTCATAAAATTGGTGGAAAGATTTTTGTCAATCCCGACGGATTAGAATGGAAACGAACAAAATGGCCAGCGCCTGTCCGTCATTATCTCAAATATGCCGAGAAAAAAATGGTACAAAAAGCGGACTTGATCATCTCAGATAACGCTGGAATCAAAGATTATTTGACGGCTGAATATGGTAAAGTCAGCTCAGAAGTTATCGCTTACGGCACCGAAAAATTCCAATCCGATTTGACAGAATCGAAAACTTTGGTAAAATATAAAGTTAGTGATTATTATTTGATTGTAGGTCGCTTTGTACCTGAGAATAATTATGAAACACTCATTAGAAGGTTCATGGAAAGTCCCATTGAACGCGATTTGGTGATTATCACTAACCACGAGGGCAATGCTTATTTTGAAGAGTTGCGCGCAAAAACGCAATTTGATCAAGATTCGCGGATAAAATTTATCGGCACAGTTTATGATCAAAATGAGTTGCGCTACATTCGTGAACACGCCTTTGCTTACTTGCACGGTCATGAAGTTGGTGGGACGAACCCAGGACTCTTGGAGGCCATGTGGTCAACCAAAGTCAATGTGGTTTTGGGGGTCAATTTCAACCGAACGACAGCCGGAGATTCCGTCATTTATTTTGACAAAGAGAATTTGCTGACGGTTTTGTCGTCAGTAGAAAACCTGACCAATGACGAACGTCAAAGTTTGCAAGGCAAAGCGCACAAAATTATCGAAGAAAAATACACTTGGGAGCATATCTGCGCCAAGTATGAGGAACTTTTTTTGCCCCATGAAAGTTAATATATTAATGTCAACCTACAATGGCGAAAAGTTTGTCGCCGAGCAGATTGAGAGCATACAGCAACAAACTTTTGCTGACTGGAAGCTGCTGATTCGCGATGACGGATCTACTGACAAAACTTGCGAAATTGCTGACGAATTTGCCAAAAATGACCCACGCATTCAGCTGATTAAAGCTGAAAATGTTGGCGTCATTCAATCTTTTTACGAACTCGTTAAAACAGAGGAAGCTGACTTTTATTTCTTTGCTGACCAAGATGATTATTGGTTGCCAGAAAAATTAGAAATCATCCTTGCTCAAGCCCAAAAACACGATAATACTAAACCAGTCATGTATTACACGGACTTGAAAGTGACAGACAAAAATCTGTCAGTAACTTCTGAGTCCATGATTAAAAGTCAATCCGATCACGCCAATACTCAACTTGTGCAAGAATTGACTGAAAACACCGTTACCGGTGGCGCAAGTATGATTAACCATGCCCTTGCGACGCTTTGGCAAACGACGAGCGACATCATCATGCACGATTGGTATTTGGCAGTACTTGCCAGTGCCGTCGGAGAATTGGTCTATATCGACCAACCGACCCATCTATATAGACAGCACGAATCCAACGTTTTAGGAGCCAGAACCCTGTCAAAACGCATGAAAAAGTGGCTGCATCCTAGCTTATGGTTTGAAAAATACTGGTGGTTAATCTCGTCCAGCCAAAACCAAGCAGAGAAATTGCTGACGGAACAAGAAAATTTACTGACGGAATCCAACAAACAGCTTATCAAAGCTTACGTCAGCATTTTGGAACAACCCAAAGCCAAACGCCGTGAAATTCTTGAAAAATTTAACTTACGTAAGAATAAAAATTATCATACAAGAATCTTTCGCACACTCATCATCACAAAATTTGCATACAAAGGAAAAAACAAATGAATTTCTTCAACCGTAGAAATCAAATTCTACTCAAAGAACTCGTCAAAACCGATTTTAAATTAAGGTACCAAGGAAGCGCGATCGGTTACCTGTGGTCTATTTTAAAACCTGTTTTACTCTTCGTTATCATGTACACGGTTTTTGTTCGTTTCCTGCGTTTTGGAGATGCAATTCCACACTTTGCGGTCGCTTTGCTTTTAGCCTTGACCTTATGGAACTTCTTTGCAGAAACCACAAACATGGGAATGCTTTCCATTGTTTCTAATGGCGCACTGCTTCGAAAAATAAGTTTTTCTAAACCAATCATCATTTTCTCAGTCGTTGCTAACGCCTTGATTAATTTTATGATTAGCCTTGTCGTTGTTATCATTTTTGCTGTAATCAACGGCGTTCAAATGAGTTGGACAGTTATTTTTGCAGTCCCTCTCATTTTAGAACTTGTCTTATTCGCTACAGGAGTTGCCTTCATCCTCTCTACTTTATTTGTCAAATTTCGGGACTTAGGGCCAGTTTGGGAAGTAGGAATGCAAGCAGGACTTTACGGAACACCAATTATCTATCCAATTGTTCAAGTTTCAAAAACACATCCTGAAATAGCAAAACTATTAATGATGAACCCTATCGCTCAAATTGTTCAGGATATGCGTTATATTTTGACTTTCAGCAATAATACGAATCCGACGGTATGGCAAATGGTTCACAATCCATTTATCGTCGTCATTCCTTACATCATTCCTCCTATTGTATTTGCCTTAGGACTATGGATTTTTACCAAAAACTCCAACAAATTTGCGGAGACCATCTAAATATGAACAATAATATTGCAGTAAAAGTAGAACACGTTAGTAAATCCTTTCGATTACCCACTGAAGCCACAAATAGCTTAAGAACGCTCCTTGTCAATCAATTACGCGGTGTGAAAGGCTATAAAGAGCAACATATCCTTAAAGATATTGATTTTGAAGTGAAAAAAGGAGACTTTTTTGGGATTGTTGGACGAAATGGATCAGGAAAATCAACACTTCTTAAAATAATCTCACAAATCTACACACCAGAAAAAGGGACAGTAAGCGTTAATGGAAAACTAGTTAGCTTTATTGAACTTGGCGTTGGATTTAACCCAGAACTTACAGGTAGAGAAAACGTCTACCTTAATGGGGCCATGCTTGGTTTTTCTCGCCAAGAAATTGACGAAATGTACGACGAAATCGTAGATTTTGCCGAACTACACGAGTTCATGAACCAAAAACTCAAAAATTATTCCAGCGGAATGCAAGTCCGTCTGGCGTTTTCTGTTGCCATCAAAGCACGTGGAGACGTTCTTGTCTTGGATGAAGTTCTTGCCGTTGGGGATGAAGCCTTCCAAAAGAAATGTAATGACTACTTTTTGGAGCGAAGAGATTCAGGAAAAACGACCATTTTAGTCACTCACGATATGGGCGCAGTAAAAAAATACTGTAATAAAGCAATCTACATCAAGCAAGGGTTGATTGAAGAATCAGGAAGCCCAGAAAAAGTAGCCATGAGATATTCTTTAGACAATGCTAACCGAGTGCAACAAGTAGAAAAGGAAGAGAAAAAAGAACTTCCAGCATCTAATATTAAAGACCTAAAGTTAACTTTGCTATCTGATGAAATCACAAAAGAAGATGATGTTGTGAAATTTAATATCAGCTACGAAGTCCTAAAAGATATTCCCACTCATGTCGTATTTTCACTGACGGAGCTTGATCATAATTTTTGGCTTTATAATGATAATTCCACAGAAGACATGACATCAGGCAAAGGGAAATTTAATTACACCTATGAGTTCAAACTTGCGGGAATCAACAAGCAAAAAGTGAAACTTCAAGTATCAGTATTCAGTGAAGAAGATTTAATAGGATACATTCCTGAAACAGAATCTCCAGTTATTATCGTTGGTGCACAAGAAGAAGAAAAATTAAGCCGTAGAGATGAGCACTCTAGCACAGGAGTTCTTCAACGATCAGGTATTTGGAAATTGGAGAAGAAATAAAATGAAAAGGATTCTTCTCTTTGTACATTTCAACAAATATAATAATTTTTCTGATCACGTACTCTATACCTTAGAAAAAATGGCTCCACTTTTTGAGCGTATCGTTTTTATCAGTAATAGCCCATTTCCAGAAGGCAAAAAGTCTCTCATAAATCCATATATTACTGATTTTATTCAACGAGAAAATAAAGGATTTGACTTTGCAGCTTGGCGTGACGGAATGGAACTTGTAGGTCTTGAAAATCTTGAATCTTATGATTCATTGACCATTATGAATGACACTTGCTTTGGCCCCCTCTATGATATGTTACCTTATTATGAAAAATACGAGGCTAGCAATACAGATTTTTGGGGGATTACTAATCACAGAGCTTATGAAGAGTCAAGACGCCATTATTTTGAAGAGCACATTCAATCTTATTACAAAGTATTTAGTAAGAAAGTGATTCAATCTGAGCAATTCAAAAGTTTTTGGACGAACATTCAAGACTTTGAAAATGTTCAAGATGTTATCGATAATTATGAAGTTCAATCAACCACGGCATTTTTAAAAGCTGGCTTCCAGTATGAAAGTATTTTAGATACTAGAGACTTAGATGATTCAAAGTTACTCCATCCCGATTTTTCATATTATGCACCAGATGTGATTTTGCAACGGAAAGTTCCGTTTATTAAAGTAAAAGCATTTCAAGGAACCGAGAATGCAGGAATTGCTAAGTATATGGTGGATTATATCGAAAAACAGACAAGCTACCCCGTAGAGCAATTGGTGGATCATCTAGCTACTGTTGGTTATCCAGACGCAAATTATATGCTAGCGAGAGGATATTTAAAACAGATAGAAAAAGTTTCGATTAGTAAAAAAATAGCAGTTCATTTGCACGTTTTTTATCCAGATCTTCTCGTAGAGTTCTTGGAAGCATTTAAGAACTTTCACTTTGATTATGATTTGTACCTCACAACAAATACAAAAGATAAAGAAATAGTCATAAGAGAAGTACTCGAGCAACAAAATATTAAAGCGACATTAGTTCTTACATCAAACTATGGACGAGATGTGCTACCATTTTTATCACTAAAAGAAACACTCCGTAAATATGAAATTGTTGGTCATTTTCACACAAAACGTTCACTTGAAGCTGCATTCTTTGCTGGTGAATCATGGCGAACAGAGCTGATGAATATGTTGATTAAACCAGCAGATAATATCATGTATAATTTTGAGAAAAACTCAAAATTAGGAATTGTTATTGCAGATATACCAACATTCTTCAGATTTAACAAAGTTGTAAATGCAGATAACGAAAATCAGATGATTGCTCCAATTATGAATGACATCTGGAAACGAATGAAAATGCGAAAAAAAGTGAATTTTCATGATATTACGACTTTCACTATGAGCTACGGCACCTTTTTCTGGGCAAAAACTGAAATTCTAGAACCTTTGTTCAATCTAGACATTATGGAAAGAGAAATTCCTAAAGAACCCCTTCCCCAAAATACTATTTTGCACGCCATTGAACGCATTTTAGTCTATATGGCCTGGGACAAAGATGAGCAGTTTAAAATTTCAAAAAATGAAGAGGAACTCACAGCTTTCATTGATAACCGCACGCTCAATCAACGATTTTATATCAGTCCAGAAAATGTAAAAAATATCAGATTAAGGTTTGTCGCAAAATTATTAGTTAAAAAAATGATTAGATTTGTGAAATATCGAATTTATAAATTATTAGGCAAAGATCTAACCAACTTCACTTAAAAACAAAGAAAAAAGGATTAACTGTGAAAAAATTACCAAAATTAAAAATCGAGACGCTATTTCTTGTATTAGCAATCTTGTTTGGCGTACTCACATCAGTTATTCAACCGATATTTTCTGCTCCTGACGAATATACACATTTCAAATATGCTTATAGTATTTTTGACTCAAATCCGAAGAGGGTATTTTCAGAAATTGATCGTCAAATTTCATTGCTTCCCAATCAACCTAGTCAAAGTGAAGAAAAACTGGCCACAGAGAGTGCTACCGCACTTCCAGCACCAGAAAGTAAGCTTCAAAGAGGCTATCAAACAGGGAATTTTTTGAAACAAACCTTCTCAAAGACACTACCTGTCGAAAAGAATTTGAGAATGAAAATTAGCTTCGGTGATATAAAATGGCTCCCGCAAGCAATAGGAATGCTAATTGGGAGAATTATACATCCAAGTGTCGGTGTCATAGTTCTAGCAGGACGTTTGTTTAACCTCTTTGTTTACAGCGTTGCCATTTACTTTGCTATCAAGAAAGCTAAAATGGGACAGTGGACAATGGCAGCAGTTGCTTTGCTTCCGATGAGTATTCAACAAGCGGCGTCTTTGTCGTATGATGTTCTCTATTATGTTGCCATATTTGTTGCATTTTCTCTACTGACTAATTTTTGGGTAAGAAAAAATCCACTCGATTGGAAGGGATATGTCTACACATTACTGACTATTGTACTTCTTTTGATTCCTAAAGAGGGCGGCTTAGCTTTAGGGTTATTCTTTATCACAGTCCCAACAATTTTATTTGGTAAAAATAATTTTACCAAGCTTCTTGATTCATTTTGGAAAGGATGTGCTAAACATAAAAAACTTACGGCTCTCGCTATAATATTTATTTTTTTAGCCTACATCCTATATGAATTTAAAAATTATGGAGGAGCTTTTAGAGGTTTACAAGTCCTTTTTAATACTTTCTTTAGATCGGATCTCTATACTGATTTAGATAATCTTCTCGTCACTGGGATGATTGGGAATTTTGGACAACTGACTTATCGTTTGCCTGCTTGGCTTGTCGTTCTTAATTTTATTTTCTTATTTATCTTATTGCTGGCTGAAAATAAGCAAAAGATAGAAATGAGAACAGCAGTCGCTGGATTATTGATTTTCCTAGCAGTTCCAGTCATGATTGCAGTTGGAATGTTTAAAGGATGGACTAGAAATACCTTGAATTTACCACAGGCCATGGTGAGCTTGGGAGGTCAAGGAAGATATTACACACCATTCCTAATTACATTGATTCCATTCGGAATATATATGAAAAAATACCTCAACATTGTTACTAAAGAAACAACAATTAGAACGATGTTTAAAGGGATGATGCTTTTTAATCTGGTTTACTTCTTAATTTTAACAGTACTCTATTATTACACAAAAGATTTAGGAGTTAATTTATTACCAGAACTTTCTCAACATTTAAGAGGATTATTTTAATCTGCGGCGAGACTTTGGGGGATTTTCTTGTACGAAATGAAGAAAATGCTTCATAAATTTAAGAAAAGAAGATATACTATATATTAGTATGATTAAAAAGCGTAGAATGCAAAGGGAGTTTTGCATTTTATCTTGTATGTGAAGAAGGGCTTTATGAAAAGAAAGGAATTTTTGTTAAATGACTGAGACTGAGGATAAGAAGATATTATTAGTCATTCCTGCCTATAACGAGGGGGAAGGGATTGTGGATAACATAAAAGTAGTAGAGGACTACAAGAAACAATCTCCGTATCATCTGGATTATGTAGTAATCAATGATGGATCGACAGATAATGAAGAAGAAGTCTTGAGAGCTCATAATATTAACCATGTTGAGCTCATTCAGAATCTTGGGATTGGTGGTGCCGTTCAAACGGGCTATATGTACGCTTTTGAAAATAATTATGATATTGCGGTGCAGTTTGATGGAGACGGTCAACATGATATTCATTCTTTGCCTCAACTTTTAGAACCAATTATAAACGATGAAGCAGATTTTACAGTTGGTTCAAGATTTATAGATGATAGTAACTCTGAATTTAAATCTTCAAAATCACGTCAGATGGGAATCAAAATTTTGTCCTTCTTGATTTATACGACCTCAAAAATAAAGATTCAAGATGTTACAAGTGGCTATCGCGCTGGAAACCGTAAAGTCATTGAACAATTTGTCAAAAGATACCCTAGACAGTATCCAGAACCAGAAACCTATATGCATCTTTTTGCTCAGAATATTCGCGTAAAAGAAGTTGGGGTTCGAATGTTTGAGCGTACAACAGGTGTGTCCAGTATCAATATGATAAAAGGTGTAAATTATATGATCAGTGTTTCTTTGTCCATTATTGCTAGCTCATTGTTAGGAGGGGAGAAAGTATGATGCCTATACAGCTTCGTATAATTGCAATTGCTTTAGCAGTCCTTTTCTTTGGCTACATCATCAGATTAGTGAGGAAAGACAGAGCAGAAATTCGTCATATGTTGAAATGGCTAATTCTCGCTTTAATGATATTATTTGGTGCAATTTTTTCAAATACTGCTAGCCAACTTGCCCATTTTTTAGGGATTAAAACCTTGACCTCTTTAGCACTATTTATTTTGGTAGGTGCTCTATTGACGATTTCACTAAAATATCAAATGTCACTCATTTCAGCTGAAAAACAAATAAAAAATCTCATTCAAGAAATCTCTTTGCTAAAAAAAGAAGTTTATGAGAGAAATACAGAGGTAAAGAATCAAGGTAGGAAAAATAATGAGTAATTCCAATATACACACATTCGTTATATGCGCATACAAGGAAACACCATACTTAGAAGAATGTATTGAATCAATCATGGCACAGACCTCAGTTAAAAGTAATTTATCAGGAGTGGTTATGTATACTTCCACTCCTAATGATTATATTGTAAATGTTTCCGAAAAGTATAATCTTCAGGTAAACAGCGGCGCGGGTGGAAGCATCGGGAAAGACTGGAACGGGGCATTAGCAACAGTTAAAACTAAATATGCTACGATTGTTCATCAGGATGATATATACGATGTAGACTATGGTAGAACAATAATTAGTGCATTCGAGTCTCAAGAAAACCGCAATATTGTTTTTTCTAACTATTATGAAATTGATGAAAAATCAAATATTAGGGAAAGAAATACTAACTTGAAGATAAAGAGTATTGGATTGAAACTACTCTCTCTTTGTAAGAGTAAAAAGTATCAGAGACGTGTATACTCGTTTGGAAATTTTATCTGTTGTCCAGCGGTTTCCTATAACATGGAAAGACTAAGAGACTTTAGGTTCGATGAGGACATGAAGATGGCTGTAGACTGGGATGCTTGGGAAAGAATAATGGAGGTTTCGGGAAATATAGAATATATCCCGAAAAGATTGATGGGACATCGAATCCATAGTGAATCAGAGACGACAAATAATACTCTGGATAAAAATAGAGAAAAAGAAGAGTATCAAATGTTCCTAAGATATTGGAGCAAGCCCATGGCGAAGTTTCTAATGAAATTTTATACGAATAATCAAAAAGGAAATGTATAGGGTCAAATGAAAGATAAAACACCACTAGTATCAATAATAGTCCCAGTATATAATGCAGAAGAGTACTTAGAGGAATGTTTAGATTCAATATTAAATCAAACCTATACCAACTTAGAGGTTATACTAATAAATGATGGCTCTAGCGATAATTCTCTTAATATTATACAAGAATATGCTGAAAAAGAATCAAGAATTATTTTCTTCACAATTGATAATTCAGGGCCCGGCGTTTGTAGAAACGTTGGACTTGATAAATTTAGTGGTGAGTTTCTAATGTTTATAGATTCGGACGATATCATTTGTAGTGATTTAGTTGATGTGTTAATTAATAAACTAGAAGATACTTCCGAGATGGCGATGTGTAAATTTTCCAAAGATGTTAATAAAATATCGAAAGGGACGAAATTTGTAGAAAATCAAACTTCTATATTTGCAGACAGCATAAAGGCTATTTACAGACCTGGATTTGCGTCATCGGGTCCTTGCGCCAAGCTTTATGGAAAGAAAATATTTAGTGAGTTGCGCTTCCCAGATATCACAATGTACGAGGATGCTGCAATAAGTTTACAAGTTTTATCTCTTGCCTCAAAAATAACCTTTGTTGATTACTATGGCTATTATTATCGCTTTAACCCTGAAAGTATAACAAACAAAAAAGTTTCAGAACGAAATTTTGCAATAATTGAAAAAACAAGAATAGTTTTAGACTTTGTAAAGACTGAACATCCAGAAGCGTTCGATTCTGTAAAAAGAATTTGTATTAATGATAATGACTATGTGATGATTGAATGTGTAAGGGATAGTAGTGAAGTTTCAAACAAGCTTTTTGATCAACTTCTTCAACAAAATAGAGATTTATCCAGAGGTTTGGGAGGAAGAAAATTGGTTTATATCAATCGATTAGCCTTGAGAGTAACTCTTAAAATTGTTGGGAAAGTGTACTACAATGATTTTATAAGGAATATCTTTAAGAAAGTTTTGGGTATATAAGTATGAATGAAAAGATAGATTTTGTCGTAACATATTTAGATGGAGCAGATCCTGCTTGGATTAAAGAAAGAGATGAACATAGATATCTTCAAGCGAAAGGGACTCAGCATGAAAATGGAAATAGTAGATATAGAAATATGGAAAATTTCCATTTCTTTTTACGTGCAATTGAAAAATATGCCCCATGGGTAAACAAAATACATGTCGTGACATGGGGCCACACACCTGAGTGGCTAAACACAAAACATCCGAAAATAAATGTGGTAAATCATAAAGATTTTATTCCAGAAGAGTATCTACCTACTTTTAATTCAAATGCTATAGAGTTTAGTTTTGATAAGATACCTGGAATTTCAGAACATTTCGTTAATTTTAATGATGATATGTTTTTAAACGCCCCTATGGCTCCAACAGATTTTTTTGAAAAAGGACTACCGCGCTTACAAATCATGTATGCTCCATTCATGCCAAGTGATGCTCTGTTTTCAAATAATATATTGGCACTAAATAAAGTTGTTAGTTCAAAGTATTTAATAAATAAGAAAATGTTCTCTCTAAAAAATGGACTATTTGCAACCTTGTCAAATATTTATTTGCTCCCAATGCTTAGATATTATGGTAAGTTTATAGGCTTCAGGGAAGATCACCTACCAGCTCCCCATACTAAAAGTATATATGCCAAACTCAGAGAAAGTCTTCCAGAATATTTTGATTTTGTGGGAAAAAGCAAATTTAGAAATTCTCAAGATATCAAGAGTGTGTCTCATTGGTTGATGTTGGATTACGCACGAGCAACCAATCAATTTCTTCCAACAAATTCTTTTACATTTGGGAAGCTTGTCAACTTGTCAACTTCAATAAATTTTGAGTTACTGTTTAAAAGTAAATATAAAGTTCTGTGCCTAGAAGATGGTGATTTTATAGACGAAAATGAATTCTATGAGATTGTAAGCATAATGAATGATGCCTTTTTGAAAAAATTCCCAAATAAAAGTGTATTTGAAAAATAGTGCTGAACTTAAAACTAAAAGGATTATGATATAAAGTGGAAAATAATAATATATTATTTGTCGTTCCTTCGTGGAATCTTGGTGGTACCGAAATGGTAAATATCGCAGTAGCAAATAAATTGGCCGAAAAACATGAAGTGGCTATTTTTACTCTATCAGCTCCTGAAAATGAATATTTACAAGCAAACTGTCCAGTATATGGACAAAGCGATTTAAATTTTAGGATATTTACAGGGGTTAGTGGTATATTAGGGATGCTACGTTTAGATTTATGTAACCGTATGTGGATGGCAAGAGAAGCAAAAAAAATCACAAGGTTAGCACAAAAACTAAAGAATCAAGTAGTAATTGTAAGCAGTGGAAGTATATATCTAATCCCATTTTTAAAGAAGCAAAATCCAAATAAAAAAATTATTGCTTGGTGTCATTTTAGCGCTGATACATATTTAAATGGATATTTACGATATACAACTAATTTTTGGATTAAAGGTCTCAGGGCTGCTGATGAGGTAGTTTGTCTCACTCCTAAAGATAAAGAAAAATTCTTGGAAATAAATAAGAACACACGGGTTATTAATAACCCTTTGACTTTGGATAATAATGAGATTTCGAGCCTTGATAGCAAAATTATTTCTTGGACAGGAAGAATAGCAAATCCACACAAAGGTATAGACTATTTAGCAAAAATTGCAGGAAAGCTTCCTGAATCTTGGAAGATATCAGTAGCTGGTGATGGCGATATGGAATTACTAGAAAAATATCTAGCAGCTAACAATGCACAAAACAAAGTAGTTCTACGGGGAAGTATTTCTGGAGACGAATTAAAAAAACACTATTTAAATAGCTCCATTTATTTAATGACATCGAGGTCTGAAGGGTTTGGATTAGTTCTTGTAGAAGCGATGAGTTTTGGCTTACCAATTGTAGCCTTTAAACAAAGTAGTAGTGAATATGTTTTAGATTCAGGGAATTCAGGAGTTCTTGTTGAAAATGGAAATATAGAGGCAATGGTTGAGGCGTTGGAAGAGTTTATTGATGATATTGAAAAAAGACAATCTTATCAAAAAAAGTCGTTGAAGAGAGTAGAGGAATTTATGATAGACAAGGTTGCAAAAGAGTGGGAAAGGCTAATCTTTTGATAGGTATAAATAATTGAAAATAGTAAAAAATTACTTTCTTAATAGTTCGTATCAACTTCTAATTGTTATACTCCCTATAATAACAATACCATACATATCTAGAGTTTTAGGGCCAGAGGGGGTCGGGTTAAATACTTTTACCTTTGCAGTTATTCAATATTTTATACTAATTGGGAATGTAGGAATTACAACATATGGAAACAGAGAGATTGCTTATAATCAAGTCGACAGGCAGAGAAGAAGCCAAATTTTTTGGGAGATATCATTTCTAAGATTTATAACCGTTGGATTCTCCATTCTCTTGTTTTTAATTTTTCTCTTTTTTCAAAAAGACAATTTTGTGGTATATTTGTTACAAAGCGTAGCTTTGATTGCGTCAGCGTTTGATATTTCATGGTATTTCATGGGCGTAGAAAAGTTTAGTAGGACTGTTGGCAGAAATTTTTTAGTATCAATGCTTTCTGTCATTTTTATTTTTCTTTTTGTTAAACAAGAATCAGACTTGCTTATCTATATAGTAATTGTCACTGGAAGCATGTTAATTGGTAACTTATCGTTATGGCCGTCGTTAAGGAGAGAGGTAGATAGCCCTAAGCTGAAAAAAATACGAATAAAGCATCATTTACTGCCTACGTTACAATTGTTTTTACCACAGATAGCAATTCAGATATACGTCGTAGCAAATAAAAATATGTTAGGTATTTTTGACTCAATAACTGCTGTAGGGTATTTCAATCAGTCAAATAGTATAATTTTGGCATTGACACCCTTTGTAACTTCGTTGGGGACTGTAATGCTTCCAAGAGTATCCAATATGTTTGCTGAGGGGAATAGCTCAGAAGCAAAAAAAATGTTAGAAAAATCTTTTGAAATCATGACTGCAATAGCTATACCAATGATGTTTGGCGTCATGGGCATTGCATTAAAGTTTGCACCTTTCTTTTTTGGGAAAGATTTTAATTCGGTTGGTTTATTAATGATGATTCAAGCCCCCATCATTTTGTTCATGGCTTGGAGTAATGTTATAGGCGTTCAATATTTGTTACCGTTTAATAGGCTGAATCACTTTACAATTTCTGTCAGCATAGGTGCAATTTTAAATGTAGTGATAAATTTAATAACTATTCCGGTTTATGGTGTAGTAGGGGCTATGGTTGCGACTGTTATAGCAGAATTTTCAGTAGCTGTTTATCAGTTATACATTGTTAGAAAAGAGTTTAACATCTTCAATATGATGATTTGGTCTTGGAAATATTTTTTGTCAGGTCTTATTATGTTTATTGTAATATATATTTTAAATGGGAAAATGGTTATGAATAATCATAATCTTATCTTACAAATGCTAATAGGGTGTATAATATATATAGTACTAAATGTTATTTTGAGAACGGGTATGTTTTATCAGGTTAAAAACATGCTTTTTCCAAAACTAGATAAAGAAAAGGGTTAAAAATTAACTTTACTATTAGAGGTAAAAATGGGTAGCGAATACACAAGGTTATATAAAAAGAAAAGGTCTCAACGGGGGCCAACTTCCATACATAAAATATATTTAATATTGTCAATATTTTTTGGATTAATATTCTCGGTTGCAATGCCAATGTTTAGCGAACAAGATGGACAATATCATTATATTGCTGCAAGTGAAATGGTAAATCTTCCGACCAACCTTTCGAATTACGGTGAATATACTGTAGGTTCTGGTATGAGAGGGCAAGAGACTTTTTATCAAAATAAAAAATATTTTTCGCAGTACTATTTACAGAAGGTAGAGATTATACCGCAGAAAAATATCCCTAGAGTTCCTAACTCAGCGAAATCGAAGTTTAATTATGATTATTTTGGGCATTTGATTCCAGCACTAGGAGTTGCCATAGGTTACAAAATTTATCCATCACTGGGAGTGATGACAACTATTGCGAGATTATTAAATATGTCAGTGTGTTCAATTCTTCTATTTTTTATAATAAAATGGGTGAAGAAGGGAAAAGAAGTTTTTGCTGTCACTCTATTAAGTCCAGTAGCGATAAATTCATTAGCTAGTCTTTCTTATGATGCTATCAACTTTGTTTGGGTTTCGATGCTTATAGCAATCTCAATAAATATGATTGTCTCAAAGAAAAGAGTATGGAGGTTCTATGTTTTACCGTTAATGTTAATAAGTGTTATTAGCATAATATGGATAAAAACAAACTATCTGATTCTTTTAGCTATTTTCCCAATTATAATTGGGAATAAGATATTAGAAGAGAAGAAAAAACAATATAGTCATATACAAACAAAAGAGCAGAGCAATCATTATAAAAAAATCATGATCACATTGTTAGCTGTTTTAGGAGGAATTGGATTTTTTGCTATATCGTACAGTAGAGGAGGGATTGGATATGTATTATCAAGGCTCTGGCCATCTTTTGGTATTACTTATACAACTAACCAGAATATTGTCAGTCTTACACTACTTACTCAAACTAACAGAGGGGAAAACTTAGTTCCGTTTTGGTTATCCGGTGTATGGTTTGCTTTAATAATTTGTATGTTATTGGTTGAGGAAAAATATGTTAAATCAAGATTCATTTCACGAGGAGCTCTTGGGATATTTTTAGCATCTGTCTTAGCAGTCTATATAGCTTTTCTTCCTTTGGGTGGAAGTGGTTCAGGACAAATTTGGGGTGTTCAAGGAAGATATTTTACCCCTCTTCTTCCTTTATTTTCTATCGTTGTTGGTAGTGATAAATTTAAATTAAAAATTAGCCCACATAAACCTCTTATTATTTCAATGATAATTATAGTAGTTTTTTCAAACTTCTTAGTTTTGATTAATACTCTATCAGGTATGTATGGCTTATTTTCATAAGAAAAGGAAAAAAGGGATGTTTAAAAAACACATAAAAACACTTTATTTTTTATTAGTAATACTAGCAGTGACTTTTTTAGCATCTTATGCTCATGCTGAAGAAAAAGCGACAGATTATTCTTTTGAAGTAAAGGTAACAAATCAAGGAGTGCCGGCCGAAAACATATCAATTGAATATGAAAATATACAAATAGCATATCAAAATCTAAAAAAAGGGATAATACCAGACAATTTAAAAAACTCATCTGTATGGAAAGCTTTAGTATCAGAAGACCAGCCTTCTCTAGACTTAGGAAATAATCTTGAAATTGGTGAAGGGGTTATTCACACAGATGTAGAAATAAAACAGATAATTAGAATATTATACGAAACAAATTTTGATGTTTTACAATATCTTAATAATTCTGAACAACGTTACAGTACTAATTCTATCAATAACATAAGTGAATTGATTTCTCCTGAAAATAAAACGATTCCTAAAACTAATAATAAGGGTGTGGGTAGAGGAAAATCAGCTAAAGGCTTAACTGCAATTATTCAAGGCGGAAGTATAATTGATTTTATTAAAATTTCAAATCAGAATAATACGTTCTCGATTGATCTTTCGCAATTGAAAAATATGGTTAGTTTAAAAATTTTGGGGATAAAAAGTTTAGCTGCTTCAGATAAAAAAACATATATGGTTGAAAATAAACAGGAGCTCAAATATCAAATAACGATTTCAAAAGATATTATGAATCAGGGTAATGAATTAAGAATCCTTACTCCACCCAATATATCTATTTCATTAGAGGATTCTTCTGTGCCTTTGAATGTAACGTCACTATTACAAGAAATAATACCAGATAGCTACTATGATGATTTAAATATAAATTATAGAAATTTGAAATCTTTACAAGGGAAACTGGTTGAGAAAGTTTCCAAAAATATTAAAGAAAATTGGGCTAATGTTTATAGTTATACTCTACCGGAGTCAAATGAGCCAGTTGTAATAACTGGTAATTTGGAAATTGATCCTCAGGTGGCGGTTAATTGTAATTTTTTGTTTCCAGATGGTACCCCTTTCGAGCTTCCGATTCTGTTACCCAGCTTTGAACAAGAAGAAAATTCAAATGTCAACAATCCTTCAGTTTTAAAGATTGCTGCACAGGTTGTTAGTAGTGATTCTCATAGAATACTTTCAGTAATTTCTCCGGATATAACTACTGGTGGAATAAATTTTGTCACTATAGATCAACAAAAAGAAAAACTTGTTAAAGGTGCACAATATGTTTTAGGTAAAAAAATACAAGATAAATATTATATTTATTCAACATCTGGATGGTCTGAGGTAGATAAAGCTAATTTATTCACAATTAACCCAGCAGACTACGTGATTATGTCAGGAGGTTTTACATATAATTTTGGAAATCCTACTCCAATTCCATTAAATGTAGATGATAAAAATTGGAATCAGAATTTTGAATCCATCACTCATAAAAATCAATCTATTATTGATATAAGAGGTCTGGCTACGGATCAACAATATTTTATGATGCAAGTGACTCCACCTAAAGGTTATAGTAGAATTGAAAAATTAAATTATTTTAAAGTATATAAAAAAGATGGAGATTTCGATTCAACACCTAATTCCATTGGTTTTGCAAAAAATCAAGTATATGAATTAAATGGAAAAATTCCTGGATATCAAGCAGGCATAATGGAGTATAACGTACTTTCGGTAACGCAAGTATCTAAAAAAGAACTAAATACAATGAAGGTAATATTTTTACCGATATTGTTATTGATTTCTGGAATTCTCATAACTACAGCAATTTTAGTTTTTGTGTTTTAACTTTATATATTAGATAGTATGAACAAGTCATTACTTTTTGTATAGAGGGGATCTTTCTAAAATTGATAAATTTATGCTTTTACAACGTTGTGGTATTTAAATATGTTATGGTCTTAGGAATTAAAAGCTAGCCTATAATTATTAGGCTTTCTTAGGTTTGTCTTTTTAATGATTAGAGTAGATTAAGCATATCTTGCTGATTGATAAATTATTCATATCATAAAAAATTTCTAGCCACCCTTCAACAATGATACTCTTATAGAGATATGAGTCTGCCATCAACCCTAAAACTCCTGTATTTTAGGAGTTTTTTTGTTTATAAAGACAAATTTGATTAACTTTTCGTAGCCCCCTATCACTAATAAGTTTTACTCCCCCTATCCTAATAATGAAGTTAAAGGGAATAAAAAAACTAAGCAATAAGCTTAGCTAAGGGTTGCTTAAAATGATTTATCTCGCATACCAAGCAACACCTTCATATTTCCAGCCACGTGAAGCAAGGCTGTTTTTCTCTGTAAGGCTTGTTGTGACAAAGTGAGATCCTACACCGGCTGCGGCATTGAAAAGGCGATAGACTGGTGTATTCCCACCAGAATAAAATGCGGTTCCTTCTTTTTTCTAACCGTATTTGCTACTGAGTACGTTTATCTCATTTGAGTCTCTGGTATAGAGGTGTTCGCCAGATTTTGGATTGTAAACGCGATAGACGGGTGCGTTTGATGAGTTTGGAGAATACCAAGCAATCCCTTCGTATTTCCAGTCTTTAGAAATATTAGGAAGTTGGTTTTTTTCGTTAGCATCTTGGGTGTAAAGATGTTCCATATTTCTCGTGTTGTAAAGACGGTAAATATTTTTATAACCAGACGGGGATGAGCTTTCCACAGGGGCAAAGATGTTATTGTAATCAACACTGGTATCTACGCCATGGCTTCGAAGACTTGCTGTGCCTTGGAAGTACATTTGACTAGTGTATTGCCATGCTCCGTAAACAGAGTTGGTGGTGTTGGAATCTTTCCAACCGTTGTTATAAGAATTGCTTGGGTTAGAGCTTGGAGTTCCTGCAGGGTATTGAGCAACCCATAAATTTTTAGCACCTAGGACCGAAGCATTCATTACTCCTGACTTAACCCAAGATTGAGAGGTATAGTAGCGAATATTATGGTAGCCTGCGGCTTTCATTGTGTTTGCAAATACTTGAGAAGCTGCTGTCCAATTATAAGCTGAAGAGGGGTATTCGGCGTCTTCAATCATGACGGTATTTTTTGAAACACCAAGAGATTGAGCAACTTGAGCATAGTAAGCCGCTTCGTTTTGGATACGAGTCGGGTCTTCAACAAAGTGGTAGGTAGCAACATTCAGTCCGGCATTTCTGGCCATTTGCATATGAGACTTAGCGTAAGGGTTAGTGTACCATGTCCCTTCGGTAAGTTTAACAACGATTGTTTTGACTCCGGCAGATTTAAGGGCATTAAAGTCAGCTTGTGTCATCCAAGATTGATAGCTTGCGATATCAACGGCATCTCTTCTTGGAAGAGCAGCTTCATTCGGGTTAAGCATTGGGACAATGTGTGAAAGTGGCTGAACTTTGATTGCTGAGGAGGTATATCTCGTCATTGGGGTGGCCGTCTCGGCTGTCTCGTCACTTTCAGAAGTTGAAGGGGAGCTTTCGGGCGCAATTTGTTTCTCGGGCGCAGGAAGATTTTCTTGGGCGAGTTGAGCTAATTCTTGCTGCTGAATGAAGTAACCCATTGGATAATTTCCATTTGAGACGATTTCTTCTGCGAAGGCTGGCGATGCAATTAGACCTGCGACTAAGAGGACGGGGAGGAGGAAGCGTTTTTTTAGTTTCATACCTTATTACTTTCTAAACTTTTACACTTTGGGGGTTAAGACCATGGATTTGAGACGATGCTCTAACATGATTAATTCGTATTTGAACAGTGTTGTTTATAAAAATCACTGCATAATTGATTATATCTTATTTTAACATAGATTGGTAGGGGGTGTGAAGAGATATGGTATTGCTCGAATGAGTTTTATATTTTTATTGAATTAAATTTTTTACTATTGCAATGCTTGTCAAATAGTGGTAGAATGATAAAAATAAAAAATTGGCGCTAGCCATAGAAATACTGGTCTGCTTAGGTGGGCTACGATAATGGAGGAATATTTTCGATGTCAAACTGGGAAACTAAGTTTTTGAAAAAAGGATTTACTTTTGATGATGTGTTGCTGATTCCAGCGGAATCTCATGTGTTGCCTAATGAGGTGAAGCTACAAACGAAATTGGCCAAAAATTTGACGTTGAATGTTCCGATTATCTCGGCAGCGATGGACACTGTGACTGAGTCAAAAATGGCGATTGCTATGGCGCGTCAAGGTGGACTTGGTGTGGTTCACAAAAATATGTCAATTGAACAACAGGCTGAGGAAGTTCACAAAGTGAAGCGCTCGGAGTCTGGGGTTATTACGGATCCGTTTTTCTTAACGCCTGAGCATAAAATCGAAGAAGCTGAAAATTTGATGGCGACTTATCGGATTTCTGGTGTGCCAATCGTTGATAGTTTGGAAAATCGCAAGTTGGTTGGGATTTTGACAAACCGTGATTTGCGTTTTGTGACGGATTATGATCAACTAATCAAGAGTTTGATGACGTCTGAAAATCTGATTACGGCCCCTGTGGGGACGACTTTGGATACAGCGGCACGTATCTTGCAAGAGCATAAGATTGAAAAATTGCCTTTGGTGGATGAAGCTGGTAAATTGGCTGGTTTGATTACAATCAAAGATATTGAACGTGTGATTGAGTTTCCAAATGCGGCGAAAGATGATCAAGGGCGTCTCTTGGTAGCTGGTGCTGTGGGTGTGTCTTCGGATACATTTGAACGTGCGGAAGCTTTGTTTAATGCAGGAGCAGATGCAATTGTTATTGATACGGCACATGGACATTCAGCGGGTGTTTTGCGCAAGATTCGTGAAATCCGTGATCATTTCCCTGATCGTACTTTGATTGCAGGAAACATTGCGACGGGTGAAGGTGCGCGTGCTTTGTTTGAAGCGGGCGTTGATGTGGTGAAAGTTGGGATTGGTCCTGGCTCAATCTGTACGACTCGTGTCGTTGCGGGTGTTGGTGTTCCACAAATCACAGCGATTTATGATGCGGCAAATGTGGCACGTGAATTGGGCAAAACAATCATTGCTGATGGCGGGATTAAATATTCTGGTGATATCGTGAAGGCACTTGCTGCTGGTGGGGATGCGGTAATGCTTGGATCAATGCTTGCGGGTACGGATGAATCGCCTGGTGAATTTGAAATTTTCCAAGGACGTAAGTTTAAAACTTACCGTGGAATGGGAAGTCTTGCAGCAATGAAACATGGCTCTAAAGACCGTTATTTCCAAGGTTCTGTCAATGAAGCAAATAAACTTGTGCCAGAAGGAATCGAAGGACGTGTGGCTTACAAAGGAACAGCGACAGATATCGTCTTTCAAATGCTTGGTGGCTTGAAAGCGGGGATGGGTTACACTGGCGCGGCTGATATCATTGCTTTGCATGAGTCAGCACAATTTATCGAAATGTCTGGTGCAGGCTTGAAAGAATCACATCCGCATGATGTGCAAATCACAAAAGAAGCACCAAACTACTCTGTACAATAAAATTTACGAGAGAAAATGCTGACGTAAATTTTTTCTAGTCATTTTGAATTTTAAAAGTGAATTGACAGCCATCAATTCACTTTTTTTGTAGAGAAAATGCTGACGTAAATTATTTTGAAATTTCGTCAGTAAATTCTCTGTCAAAATGAGAGAAAAAACGCTGACGAAATGTGGTATAATAGGCCTATGTATGAAAATGAAAATATGATGGAAAAATTGTACTGCATTGGTTGTGGTGCAGAAATCCAAACGGAGAATAAAGACGAGATCGGCTTTTTGCCTGCGGGCGCTTTGAAGAAAAAAATGGAGAATGACGAGGACTTGTATTGTCAACGCTGTTTCCGCCTGCGTCATTATAATGAAATTGCACCGACAAGTCTGACGGATGCTGATTTTTTGCGCTTGTTGAAGGAAATTGGTCAGCACAATGCTTTGATTGTCAATGTGGTTGATATTTTTGATTTTAATGGCTCTTTGATTCCAAACTTGCATAAACTGACTGGGGGCAACGACTTGCTCATGGTCGCCAACAAACGTGATGTCTTGCCAAAATCTTTAAAAGTCGGGAAAATGACGGCTTGGTTGAAAGAACAAGCGGCTTCTCGTGGCTTGAAACCCAAAGATATTTTGGTGACTTCAGCGAAAAATAAGGCTGATGTTGCTGAGTTGATGGAAGCAATTGAGTATTATCGTCAGGGGCGTGATGTTTATGTGGTTGGTGTGACCAATGTTGGTAAATCTACTTTGATTAACGCCATCATCAAGTCAGCATCTGGCTCTGAGGATGTCATTACAACATCGCGTTTCCCTGGAACAACGCTGGATAAGATTGAAATTCCATTGGATGAAGATTCAGCTTTGATTGACACACCGGGGATTATTCACCGTGGACAAATGGCGCATTATCTTGAGCCTGAAGATTTGAAATATGTGTCGCCACGTAAAGAAATTAAACCCAAAACTTATCAGCTCAATCCTGAACAAACCTTGTTCTTTGGTGGTTTGGCACGTTTTGACTTTATCTCTGGCGAGCGTCAAGGGATGACGGGTTATTTTGACAATGAAATCAATGTGCATCGCACGAAACTTGCCGGAGCAACTGAATTTTACGAAAAACACAAGGGTGAATTGCTTGCCCCTGCTTTAGTTAATGCTAAACTGGTTCGTCGTGAATTTAAAGTAATGGACAAATCCGATATCGTCTTTTCTGGACTTGGCTGGGTGCGCGTGCCGCAAAAAGCAATCGTTGCAGCTTGGGTGCCAGAAGGTGTGGAAGTTGTGATACGTAAGGCCTTGATTGGATAAAAACGAAGTGTTTCTTGTGGGGCAAGTGAAGTAAAAATGGACAAAATTTTTGTGGAATTTGGTTTAGATTTTGATCATAATCCCTGTGGTTTAGGGAGAAGTGTGGAAGTTGAACGTCCTGATGGCAGTGAATTTCGAGTGAAAGGAAAGGTTGCAAAGTTCAAAGTAGCGTCTTTCTATCTGCGGCTTTGGCTGGGAAAGGATGTCCTCATTTGGGATAGTCAACAGCCTCACTTTTCAATCAAGCACAAGGAACGTTTAAATTTTAAAATTGTGGTTGGAAAGTGGGGTTATGCTCAATGAAAATTGCAGTGATTCAAGCCAGCACCCAAGTGGCTCGTAATCAACTTTTGTTTGATGAAACAAGGCGAGCGACAGCACATTTGCCTGCTGAGGTGGTTAACTTTGGTGTCTTTGAAAATGAAGAAAAATTTTCTTATGTCCAAATTGCGCTTTGTGTTGGGCTTTTGCTTAATTCAGGTGCGGTTGACTTTGTAGTAACAGGTTGTTCGTCAGGCAATGGGATGAATAGTGCAGCTAATGCACTGCCCAATGTTATTTCTGGCTATTTGCCGACACCTAGCGATGCCTATCTTTTTGGACGAATCAATCAAGGGAACTGTGCTTCATTACCGTTGGGTTTGAATTTTGGTTGGGCAGGTGAGTTGAATTTGAGGTTTACTCTTGAGAAATTGTTTGAAGAACCTCTCAACACGGGCTATCCCAAGGCAGCAGCTGAGCGGAAAAGGGCGGATGCGACCATGTTGAAATCAATAAAAGCGTTGGCTCAAACAGATATGATTGCTATTTTAGAGGCTTTACCTGCGGCGTTCGTTCGTCCCATTTTTCAAAAGGAAGCGCTGATTGCCTTTATTTTGAAAGAAGGAACAAATGAAAAGTTGATGGAATTTTTGAGGGAGAGAAGTTAGTCAATCTGTCAGGAGGTTTCAAAATGAAAGAGCTGAATCAAAATATTGGATTTGAACGTAATCATCAGTGGTTTCGCTATCGAGCGGCTGGAATTATCATCAATGATGGCGCTGTGTTGATGGTCGGTAACGATCATAATGATTATTTTTACTCGCTTGGTGGTGCGGTGCAATTTGGCGAAACAGCCGAGCAGGCCTGTTTACGCGAAGTTTTTGAAGAAGCAGGGCTGCGCTGTGAAATTGAGCGATTAGCCTTTATTCATGAAAATTTTTTTACAGGTCAAGAGGCTGATTTCTTAAATGATGTAAATTGTCATGAGCTGAGCTTTTATTTTCTGCTGAAACCACTGACCGATTTGTCAAGGCTTGAATCCAAAAGTTTTGGTGCGGATGGCAGCAAGGAATTTTTGAAATGGATTCCGCTTACGGAATACGCAAAATACAAAGCTTTTCCAAGATTTTTTGCTGACGCCTTGCCAGAGCTGGACACAAATACGTCAGTAAAAAGGATAGTGACGTATGAATAATTGCAACTTTTGTCAGCAAATCAAAGCAGAAGAAATTTTACTGGAAACGTCATATTTCAAAGTTGTTTTTGAAATCAATCCTGTGCAAGCAGGACATTTATTGATTATGTCAAAGACACATATCATGGATATTAGAGAAATGTCTGACGAAATTTTATTTGATTTGATAAAGCTAGAGCAAAAATGCGTCAGCAAAATCTCTGAAACGCTGGAGGTTGACGGGGTGACCATTGCTGAAAATAATGGCTCCATCATGGACAAAGGGACGCATTGCCACGTTCATGTCATTCCACGTTATAAAAATGACAGATTTTGGGACAATCAAAACGTATTGCCTCATGAAATTGATATTTTAAAGTTAAAGGAAAATTTACAAAAAATTTGATAAATTTAGAAGAAAAACAAGAAAGAATACTCCTTGCCGGAGTGGAAACAGCCGAGAATTACCAGTCTTTTGAATCTTCAATGGTCGAGCTAGCTGAGCTGACTAAGACAGCTGGCGGTTTGGTCATTGATCAATTTACCCAAAAGCGTGAACGCCCAGAATCTCGTACAATGATTGGTTCGGGAAAGTTAGAACAGCTGCGTTGGGCAATTGAAGTGGGCGAGATTGATACGGTCATTTTCAATGAGCGCTTGACTCCACGCCAAAATGTGAATCTGGAAGCAGCTTTGGGCGTCAAAGTCATTGACCGAATGCAGCTAATTTTGGATATTTTCGCCATGCGTGCGCGCTCCCACGAAGGGATGCTCCAAGTGGAACAAGCTCAGCTTAACTATCTTTTGCCTCGTTTGGCGGGGCAAGGCATCATGCTCAGCCGTCAAGGTGGGGGAATTGGTTCTAAAGGGCCAGGTGAAACGAAGCTGGAAACAGACCGTCGTTACATTCGGACGCGGATTGAAAATATTGAAAAAGCGCTCAAAAAGGTAGAAAAAACGCGAGAAACCATTCGCCAAAAACGTGCTAATTCGGGAATTTTTCGGATTGGTTTGATTGGTTATACCAATGCTGGAAAATCCAGTATTATGAATGCTTTGGTTGGCTTGGACAAGGAGCAATATGAGCAAGATGAACTTTTTGCTACGCTTGACGCGACGACAAAAGCCGTCAAATTGGTTGAAGATTTCACCGTTTCGTTGACCGATACTGTCGGCTTTATCCAAAAGTTACCAACCGAGCTAATCAAAGCCTTCAAGTCGACTTTGGAAGAGTCAGCAAATGTGGATTTGTTGATTCATGTGGTGGACGCAAGCAATCCCCACCACGAAATCCATGAGCAAACAGTGCTGAAAATCATGGAAGATTTACAATTGGCAGCAATCCCTGTGCTGAATGTTTACAATAAAATGGATAAAGTTGACGGTGAATTTATTCCAACTTTGGCACCAGCAGTTCAGCTTTCGATTAAATCAGAAGCGGGCGTTCAGTGGTTGAAAACGGCAATTTTAGAAAAATTGCATGAACTTTTTGAACATTTTGAGCTAGAATTGCCCTATGAAAAAGCCTATCAACTGCCTGAAATCCGTAAATTTGCTCTGGTTCAATCCGTAACCGAAGGAGAGCGAGCTTATCAGATTACAGGATTGATTGCCCCTGAGTTGGCATGGAAATTACCAACGGATTAAATAAAAGAAGCGCCATGCAAGCTCAGCTTATGGTAAAATAAGATTTGGTAATATTATTCAGCGTTTGAGAGGTTTTTCAAACGAAAAATTTAAGACTTGACGAATTGCAAAGTTATCTAAAATCAAAAGATTTTCAACCAGATTTAAAGAAAGATTATTTTCTAAAATTAGCTGAAGAAATGGGTGAGCTGGCTCAAGCCATGCGGAAAAAGCAAATTGCAAATTCAACAGTAGAACTGAAAGGTTCAGTACAAGAAGAGATTTGCGATGTGCTTTACTACACGACTTGTCTTGCGAATTTATACGAGATGAATTTGAGCGAGTGGTTCATTGCCAAAGAACGTTTGAATGACGATAAGTATGGTAATCATTGGAGTGAGCAACTTTTATCAAAGCCAACTTATCAAATCATAAGGTATACGGATGAATATCGCGAAGATATGTTTCTTTGCTACTTGTTAGCTAAAGAAGCACTTGGAAAGCCGCATTTGCGAGAAGATTTATTGGATATTCAAAGCAATTATTTTGAGTGTGGTGATGAATTTTGGTTAGCAATTTCTGGTGACAATCGTGTAGTGGGGATGCTTGGTGAACATCGCATCTCAGATCACGGGCTTTTTCTCAAACGCTTCTTTATCAAACCTGAATATAAAGGGTGTAAAATTGGTTCGCAACTCTTACAAACCGTTGAAGAATATGCAAAAAAGCAGGGAATTACGGAGCTTCACACTCGATTTCCTGAGCATTACCTTGAAGCTGAAAAATTTTACTCAGCTAAAGGATTTGTGAAAATTGGTGATGATGAAAATCAAAATCATCTTATTAAAAAATTATAGAATAGAAAAAAGGAAGAACTTATGGAAATGAATGGAAAACAGAAACGCTACTTGCGCGCTTTGGCGGTTAATATTAAACCAATTGTTCAGATTGGAAAAAGTGGTTTGTCTAATGAAATTTTGACAAGTATCCGCTCAGCTTGTGATGCACGAGAGTTGATTAAAGTTAATATTTTGCAAAACTCAGATGAAACAACGACTGATGTGGCAGAAGCAATTGAAGAAATGGGTCTTGATGTGGTGCAAATCATTGGACGAAATATCATTGTCTTTAAAGTTTCAAACCGTAAGGAAAATCGTAAAATTTCAACTGAAGTTAAAAACTTGGTGAAATAATTTACACTTCGTAGCGAAGTCGTCTTAAAGAATGAGTGACAAAACAAAGCAGATATTAAATCATTGTAGGTGAGAGAATGGCAATAGAGCTTTTGACGCCTTTTACAAAGGTCGAATTACAAACTGAAGAAGATGAGAAACGACGTGCAATCGGGCTTTTTTGGGGGAATTTTAATCCTGTACATATTGGACATTTGACAATTGCTGATCAGGTGCGTCAGCAGCTTCATCTGGAAAAGGTAGTTTTTTTACCGGAGCATAATACAGATGGTCATGTGGCTGCCATGTTGACCGCGGCGCTTGAAGGGCATCCGGGCTTAGAAGTTGATGCTTGTCGTTTAAAAGCCAAAAATGGTGCAGGAATTTATCAGACGGTGCTAGAATTGCGTGAGGAAAATCCAGAGTGTGATTTCTATTTTATTGTTGGTGGAGATATGATTTCCGGCTTGTCGCAATGGGAACATATTGATGAATTGCTGACAATGATGCAGTTTGTAGGTGTCCGAAGATTGCGGTATCGAGCTGGGACTTCTTATCCAATCATGTGGGTGGATGTTCCGGTGATGGATGTCTCGGGAAGTTTGATTCGAGAGCAATTGCACCGTGGCGTTAAGCCAAATTTCTTACTGGCACCAAAAGTTTTAGATTATATTTTGAAAGAGGGCTTGTATGTTTGATTTTTATCCTGAGGTTAATTTGTCACGGGAAGCTTTGCTTGAAAAATTGGCGGGGGCTGTGAAAACTTCGCGTTTTGAGCATTTGTTGGGCGTGGAAAAAGCGGCCATTTCTCTTGCTAAAAAATATGGAGTTGACCCGCATAAGGCAAGTCTTGCTGGACTTTTGCATGATTATTGTAAAGAAGTGGATGATGAAACTTTTCTGGCTTTGATTGATAAGTATGACTTGGATGCTGACCTGAAAAATTGGGATAATAATATTTGGCATGGAAAAGTCGGGATTTATAAAATGCGTGAAGATTTCGGACTCGAAGATGAAGAAATTTTGCGTGCGATTGAGATTCACACGGTGGGTGACTCTGAAATGTCGGGCTTGGCTAAGGTGTTGTACGTTGCGGATTACATCGAGGAAGGGCGTGCTTTTCCTGGTGTGATTGAGGCGCGGGCAGTGGCAGCACAAGATTTGAATCAAGCGGTGGCTTTTGAAACCATGCGCTTGGTGGATTATTTGGCGGAGCGCCGCTTGACCATTTATCCTCAGACTTTTGAGGCTTACAATGCGTTTATTGGTTATTTGAAGTGAGAGAAAGTTATGCTTCTAGTTTTTTGGGATAAAAACTTGCTTGTTTTTGGCTGACCTTGTAGTGAGTGAGGGGAGAACTTTGATGATTAGAAAAGTAAAAATAGCTGATGCTCAGGCTATTGCGCATCTTTCTGAGGTGCTCGGTTATCTTGTGAGTCAAGCGGTTGTTGAGCGAAATATTGCGCGTGTTTTGGAAAATCCACAACATGAGTTCTTAGTTTTTGATAATGGTCAGCAGGTTGTGGGCTTCATTGAGGCGGAAACTTATGAGGCGGTTTATTCTGAGGAAGTGATGTTTAATGTTCTTGGACTAGTTGTGGACGAAACAATGCAAGGACAAGGAATTGGCGCTCAATTGCTCACTGCGTTGGAAGAAAAGGCTAAAGAGCGGAAGATTCGTGCGATTCGGTTGAACTCAGGTTCGCAACGGCAGGGTGCGCATTTATTTTATGAACATCAAGGCTACGAGAGCAATCATTCACAAAAGCGTTTTTTGAAGTTTTTGTGAAAAAGAGGAGCTGAGCGGGCAAATTTTGGCTTGTAGGCTTTTTTATGGTAAAATGAGAGGTCGCCATTTGGCGAAAGCTTAGCAGAAATATTGAAATATAGAAAAAGAGAGATAAAATTTGGATTCAAAAAAATTACTTGAAGTTGTTGTGAAAGCAGCAGATGACAAAAAAGCACTTGATATTGTGGCCTTGGATATGGCTGATGTGACTTTTGTAGCGGATTATTTTGTGATTATGGAAGCGATGAATACGCGTCAATTGGATGCAATCGCAGATAATATTGCGGATCAAGCTGAACTTGCTGGGGCAAAAGCAGCGGGCCATATCGAGGGCGATGTGAAATCTGGCTGGGTTTTGATTGACCTTGGTGATATCGTGGTCAGTGTGTTTACGCATGATGAACGTGCGCATTACAATTTGGAAAAATTGTGGTCAGATGCGCCATTGGTGGACGTTTCGGCGTTTATCTCTGAATAAACTCATCAAAAGCGCTAAGGCTTAGGCAAGGAGAGACGAGAAAATGGCTTTTTACGAAGATTTTTCGCGTGTTTATGATCAAGTCATGGATCAAGAATTGTATGAAAAATGGTTAGCTTTTACAAAGCGTCATTTGCCAAAAGAAACGCAATCTATTTTTGAATTAGCTTGTGGCTCGGGTGCCTTGTCGGTGCGTTTGGCACAGGAAGGTTATGCGGTCACGGGGCTTGATATTTCTGAGGAAATGTTGACTTTGGCCAGCCAGAAAGCACGTCAAGCAGGTTTTCAGTTGGATTTTACAGCTGGGGATATGCGCGCCCTTTCGGGGTTGGGTAAGTTTGATGCGGTGACTTGCTATTCGGATTCGCTGTGTTATTTGGAAAATCTGGCGGAAGTGCAAGCGACCTTTGATGGGGTTTTTGACTTATTGAATGATGGTGGAACTTTTATTTTTGATGTGCATTCGACTTATCAGGTGGATGAAGTTTTCCCGAATTATTCTTATCATGAGAATGCGGAAGATTTTGCTTTTCTATGGGATTCTTTTGAAGGGGATGTGCCACACTCGATTGTGCATGAGCTGAGCTTTTTCATTCAAGGTGATGATGGGCGCTTTACACGTAAAGATGAGGTTCATGAGGAACGGACTTATCCGATTGATGATTATCTGGCGCATCTGGCGACGGCTGGTTTTAAAGAAGCAGTGGTCTGTGCCGATTTTACTGACGAAGCGCCTGATGAACAGAGTAGTCGTTGGTTTTTTGTATGTAAAAAATAAAACATTTACTGACGGATCTGTGGGTTCAAATTTTTAAGAAAAAAGAGAATTGACGGATAAAAAAATTGCCAAATTGCTGACAATTTTATCAGTAAACTAAAAAATATTTCTGTCACTGGTGACAGATTTTTTTAGAGGTGAAAAATGACCGAAATCACAGGAATTATCGCAGAATTTAACCCTTTCCATAAGGGACATGAGTATTTGTTGGCGCAAGCCAAAGGTTTGAAAGTGGTCGCTATGTCCGGAAATTGGATGCAGCGAGGCGAACCGGCGATTTTTGATAAATGGACGCGTGCTGAAATGGCGCTCCGTGCTGGAGCAGATCTGGTGGTGGAATTGCCAGTGACTGTCTCTGTGCAGTCTGCGGATTTTTTTGCAACAGGAGCGGTGGAAATTCTTGATAACTTGGGGATTGACCGGCTTATTTTTGGCTCAGAATCTGACCTGAATTACAATGAAATTGCGCAAATTTATGAGCAAAAGGCCGCCGAAATGGAAAGTTTTGTTAAAAATTTGCCAGATGCCCTGTCCTATCCTGAAAAAACGCAGCTGATGTGGCAAGAATTTACCAAGCTTTCTTTTGATGGAAATACACCTAATCACGTCTTGGCGCTAGCTTACGCTAAGGCAGCGGCAGGTAAGAAAATTGAGCTAGAAACGGTGAAACGTCAGGGGCATTTTCATTCTCCGAGCTTGGATGACGAATTTGCGAGTGCGACGGCTTTGCGTCAGCAACTTTTTTTACTGACGAATACAGAGAAATCACTGACGGATTTGTCTGCGCTAAAAAAACACATTCCGTCAGCAATTTGGGCGCTTTATGAACAGCCTAAAAGTGGTTGGGACGATTTTTTCCCGCTTTTGCGTTATCAAATTTTGGTCAATTCGTTGGAGGATATTTTCCAAATCAATCAGGAACTTTCTGTGCGGATAAAAGCAGCTGCTCAAACAGCGCAAAACTTTGACGAATTGGTCAATCTGATTTATACCAAACGCTATACAAAAGCCCGAGTGCGGCGCTTGCTGACCTATGTGCTCCTTGCCATTCCTCGTGAATTTGAAAAGCCCAAAACCATTCATGTTCTTGGTTTTACCAAAGCAGGTCAAGAGATTTTGGCGCAAAATAAAGGAAAAATAGTGAGCAAGATTGGTCAAAATCCGTGGGACGTGCTGACGCAAAAAGCAGATCAAATTTATCAACTGGGCAATCCAGCGACCAAGGAACAAAATTACGGACGTAAACCAATTATTTTGCCTTAAGCAGCTACAAAAAAGTACGCAAGAGCGCGACTTTTGTGATATAATATGATAGAAAAAATCATGCAGGTCACTAGCCTGCCAATAATTTAGATAATATTTCAAGGAGATTATTCCAATGGGACGTAAATGGGCCAATATTGTTGCCAAAAAAACTGCTAAAGACGGGGCAACTTCTAAAGTCTATGCCAAATTTGGTGTGGAAATTTATGCTGCCGCTAAACAGGGTGAGCCAGATCCAGAATCAAATTCAGCATTAAAATTCGTTATTGAACGTGCAAAACAAGCGCAAGTGCCAAAACACGTCATTGACAAAGCGGTCGAAAAAGCAAAAGGTGGCGGTGAAGAAACTTTTGTTCAAGGACGCTACGAAGGCTTCGGGCCAAACGGCTCAATGATTGTTGCTGAAACATTGACTTCAAATGTTAACCGGACAATTGCTAATGTCCGCACAACTTTCCACAAAAATGGTGGAAATATCGGTGCGGCTGGATCAGTTAGCTATATGTTTGATAACACAGGGGTGATTGTTTTTGCTGGCGATGATGCCGATGCGATTTTTGAAATTTTGTTGGATGCTGAAATCGATGTTCGTGATGTGACTGCAGAAGAAGGAAATATCATCGTTTACACTGAGCCAACTGATTTGCACAAAGGGATTGCTGCGCTCAAAGATGCTGGTATCACTGAGTTTTCAACAACTGAACTGGAGTTGATTCCTCAATCTGAAGTAGAACTTTCAGACGAAGATTTGGAAATTTTTGCAGGACTTGTTGACGCCCTCGAAGATGATGATGATGTGCAAAAAGTTTATCACAACGTTGCCAATCTTTAATTTTAAAGTAAAAAATACTGACGAAACTGTCAGTATTTTTTTATCCTCACCAAAAGTTCCTTCAGCAAGAAGCGTCAGCCATTTTGGGTAAAATTTGCGGAAATGTTCACTTTTGTTATAATAAAGCTATGAAAAGTGAGAAATTGGATGTTAAAAAACTAGAAAAAGACTATTATTTTCCTAAAAAAATCACTTTGGTGGATATCCCCAAAATGAATTTTATCATGGTGGACGGTGAAGGAGCGCCAACTGGTGCGGCTTTTCAGGAAGCACTGGCGCTTTTGTATCCTGTGGCCTTTACGATTTCCATGTCTTATCGGAATGAAGATTTTACGATTGATGACTTCGAGCCTTTTGTCGTGCCCCCGCTTGAGGGCTTGTGGACGAGCAAAAATGTGCCTGAAAATGGCGAAATCATCAAAGAGGATTTTATTTGGCGGCTGATGATTCGAATGCCCGATTTTGTGACGGTTGACGTTGTGGAAAAAGCCAAACAACTCGTTTTTGCTAAGAAAAAATTGGATGTGTCAGCTCTTCAATTTGGCGAAATCACTGATGGACTTTGCCTACAAACCTTGCACATTGGCTCTTTTGATAATGAAGCAGCAACTTTTTCAAAACTGTTTGAATTTGCCCAGCTCAACAAGTTGAAACCTGTGCATAAAACATTTCATCATCGTGAAATTTATATGAGTGATTTTAGAAGAACAAAAACTGAAAATTTAAAAACAGTTTTGCGAATTTTTGTGGAAAAGGAAGCATAAAATGAAAAAAACAGATTGGTCAGCCCCTTTGCGGCACAGATTACCTGAGGAATATTTTCCCAAAATGGTGGAATTTATCAATGATACTTATCGAGAAGGCACCATTTATCCACCAGAAAATCAGATTTTCAAAGCGATTGAGCTGACGGCACTTGCACAGACAAAGGTCGTGATTGTCGGACAAGACCCCTATCCACAGCCGGGAAAAGCGCAGGGTTTGGCCTTCTCCTATCCTGCTAGTTTCAAGGTGAATCGACCTGATTCCATCGTTAATATTCAAAAAGAGCTGGCGGCGGAAGGATTTTCAAAGACAGATAGTGATTTGACCAACTGGGCGGAGCAGGGCGTACTTTTGCTCAACGCCGTTTTGACTGTGCCAGAATTTGCTTCAAACGCTCATGCAGGTAAAATCTGGGAGCCCTTGACTGACGAATTGATTAAGATTGCATCGGATGACGACAGACCCAAAGTTTTCATTTTATGGGGCGGCTTTGCTCGCAAAAAAGCAAAATTGATCGACGGCGAAAAACATTTGATTTTGGAAGCCGCACACCCTTCTCCACTCTCGGCAAATCGGGGCTTTTTTGGCTCTCAACCTTTTTCTAAAGCCAATGATTTTCTCGTCAAAACAGGCCAGACGCCAATTGATTGGAGCAAATAACTTTTCGTCAGCAATTTCTCTCTCTATCGCAAATGCGTCAGTAAATTCTCTGGTCAAAAATGCTGACATCATCATAACAAAATAAAATTTCGAAGGGGCGTTTGTCAATTATGAAAACAAAAACAGCAATCGAACTTGGAAAACTAGCAGATTTACATATGCACATCTCAAGCTCTGTCACGCCAGAAATTCTCTGGGACTTGGCACATGAGCAGGGCATGAAACTGCCCAATCGGGACTATTTTGAATTTGCCAAATCTGTCGTCATTGATGGCAATATTGGCTACGATGAATATTTGAAAATGTACGACATTCTCGAGGAAATTCAGTCCACGCCTGAGTCAATGTTTCGGCTCGCTGAACAAGTGCCCACCAAACTCTACCAACACGACCAGATTGACCTCGTGGAAATTCGGATGAATCCCCTTTTGCGCTCCCGAAAAGGGAAAATTGACCTTGACCATATCATCGTTTACACCCTTCAGGGCTTGGAGCGGGCGAGCTTAAAATTCCCCGTCTTAAAAACAGGACTTATTTTGTCAATGGATCGCCGATTTAGCCCCGAAGTCAATAAAATCATCGTCGATAAAGCCATCAAATACGCCAATCGTGGCGTCATTGGACTTGACCTTGCGGGGCCCATTGACCCTAGGTTTGCCTTTGATGATCTGGTTGATTTGTCACAACGCATCCATGCCGAAGGCTTGGGCTTGACCATTCACACAGGCGAAGCGACCGACGCCTCTGAAATGTGGGAAGTCGTCACCAAACTCAAGCCTAACCGCATTGGCCATGGCATTGCCAGCGTGCATGACGAACAGCTGATGGCTTACCTTGCTGAGCATCAGATTGTTTTGGAAACTTGCCCGACTTCCAATCTCAAGACTAAGTCCGTCAAAAATCTCGAAGAAATGCAAAAAAATTATAGCACCCTTCTTGAACACCAAGTCCCCTTTACAATTAACACTGACGGCCCAATTTTGCAAAATACCAGCCTGCCCAAAGAATACAATATGTTGCTTGAAAACAAAATTTTGACCTTTGACCAAGCCGAAAAAATCAATCAGCTTGCCCATAACTCCACATTTATTCGATAAAATTGACTGACGTCAGCAAAAAAGTTCCGCCCAAATCACTGACGCCATTCTCAACGAAAAAAATACAAGAAAAAATACTGACGTAAAATCCGTCAGTATTTTTTCTAGCCCATTTAACGCGACGCCTTTTTCCAAGGATCCAACCAATTGACCACTAGCGCCAAAAGTAAAAGTAAACCAGCAATCATCGCCAACAAATGCATCCCATTAAACAAAGTATGGCGAAGCGGCGCAATCAAATTGTGAGGAATCAATCGAAGCGCTGACGCATCAGAAATTTTGTTCAACAAATTATTCGTCAGCCGCGAATCATGCGCTACAGCCCCAGTAAACGTCCGATTGAGCGCAATTGACAAACCAGATAAGACCAGCGTCGTTCCCATCGTCCGTAATAGCGCATTAACCGCCGTTGCCGCACCAATCAAATGTTGCGCCACAGCCTCTTGAACAGCGACCTGTAAAGTGATGTTGACAATTCCAAAAGCCGTCCCCAAAATTCCTGTCGCAACAAAAAGTAAGACAATCGAACTATGTTCAGGCAAAGCAAAAAGGAAGAAGGCTCCAAAAATCATCAGACCAAACCCCAGATAAATCGTCACTTTTTCGCCAAATTTTTGAACCAAAACATTCACATTACGCGTCCCAACCACAAGCATAATCGCCGAAGGAATCAATACCATTCCTCCCACCAGTGCCGTTGCACCCATGACCCCTTGCGCCCAAGTAGGCAAATAATTCGTATAAAAGCCAAAGAAGCCATATTGAAGGAAAAACATCGCATTTTTAGCATTAAAAGAAGGGTTTTTAAACAATTCAAGCGGAACAATCGGATCAGCCGCCCGTTTTTCAGCAAAATAAAAGCCCGTAAAAAACAAAAAACTCAAGAACAACAAAATAAAAATCGCAAGCAAATTGATATGCTCATTTCCAATCATTTGAAAAACGAGCATCATGGCAATCACCGCAACAGACAAAGTCGCAGATCCGACAAAATCAATTGCTTTTTTCGTATGCGTCGTTTTCAAATCAAAATTTCGTCCAACTACCCAAGCCATATAAAGCCCGATGGGAATATTGATAAAGAAAACCCAGCGCCAGTCCAGAAAAGTCACAATCAATCCACCAACAATCGGCCCCGCAATCGTCGAAAACGAATAAGCCGCGACCGTGTTACCAATAATCTTTCGCCGTTCATTTGCTTGATACATCAATCCATAAATCACAAAAGGCAATTGAATCATCACCCCTGCACCAAGTCCCATCAAAGCCCGTGCGACAATCACTAAAGTCATATTGAGCGCCAAACCTTCACCCAAAGAACCCAAAGTGAAAAGCAGCGTTCCAAGCACAAACATTTTTTTATAACCAAAGCGTTCAGCTAATTTCGTCCAAATCGGCGCCGAAACAGCCATCAACAACATATAAATCGTCACCACCCAACTCATGAGCTTGATCCCATGCAACTCAGCCATCATAGCCGGTAAAGCAGTTGCCACGATAGACCCTTCCAGCCCAGCCATCACGTTGGACAACATAAAAGCCCTTATCGAGCGTTTTTCTTCTATTTTATTCATTTTCTATCTTTCTAATCTTAAAAAATTGACAGCTCAAAAGGAGCATGATATGATTATAACAAGTTAGAGTAACTCTAAGTCAAGTAAAAAAATTAAAGATAATCTTTTTAACAATCAAGGGGAAAAAATGACCACAATCGCTACAATTGCCAATAAAACAGGAATTTCATCCTACAATATCCGCTTTTATGAAAAAGAAGGCCTTCTCAGCATTCCCCGCACCAAAACGGGAATACGTAATTTTGATATCGACAGTGAAACACGCCTCTATGCCATTCGTCACTATCGCCGAGCAGGTTTGAGCTTAGCCCAAATCAAAGAAATATTTGCCAACACAGACAACCACGAAATGATCATTGAAGTCTTGAAAGACCGCAAAAGTGAAATGAAAAAAGAACTCTACGAACTCGAAACCTCCATGGCCTATCTGGAAAAGAAAATCAAAATTCATAAAGAACGACTCAAAAGCCAGCGCGAAGTGATTTGACAAAGACTACCTAATCTGCTATACTAGAAATGTCGTGTGAAAGACCACGAAATCTAGCACTGGAAATGGGGTGAAATTAAATGTCAAAAACACTTGTACGTAAAAACGAATCGCTTGACGACGCACTCCGCCGTTTCAAACGTTCAGTAACAAAAGCTGGAACTCTTCAAGAACTCCGCAAACGCGAACATTACGAAAAACCTTCTGTAAAACGTAAACGTAAATCAGAAGCAGCACGTAAACGTAAAAAATACTAATTAGAATTTTTAATCACTGACCATTCGTCAGTGATTTTTTTATATCTAAAAACCACAAGAATTACTAAACATTTTTGCTACAATAGAAAAAGAGGGAGGTTCAAATGACAAAAATCAAATACATCTTTTCAGATTTAGACGGCACTCTGTTGAACACAGAAGGAAAAATTTCTGAGCAGAGCCAAAAAATAATCAAAAATTGTCAAATTCCTTTCACGCTAGTTTCAGCAAGGACACCCCAAGCAATGGAAGAATTTATTGAACAATTAGACCTCACAAGCCCCCAAATAGCCTTCAATGGTGGATTGATTTTTGATAAAACACACACCATCGCTGAAAACACCCTCGCACGCTCCACAGTCAAGCATTTAGTTCAAATCATCAAAAAAAATTATCCAAAACTCAGCCTCAGCTTCTATACACGAGAAAACTGGTATGTTGAACAGCTTGATGAACCCATTAAAGAAGAGATGAGATTCACCCCCCAACAACCAAAAATTGTTAATTTCACGAAACAATTAGAAAAAAAGAGCGCAACAAAAATTTTTAAAATCCTATTGATTTTCCCTGACGAAGAACAACTAGAACAAACGAAATTAACTCTGGAAGCCCTACACTTGCCTGACATCATTATCCAAAAAACGTGGGAATCCTATCTTGAAATCACAAGTAAGAAAGCTCAAAAAGCCTTCGCCATCAAAACAATCGCTAAAATCAATCACTTAAAAAAAGAAGAACTTGCAGCTTTCGGTGATAATGAAAATGACTTGTCAATGCTACAAGCAGTTGGCTGCCCCATCGCCATGGAAAACGCCTCAAATAAAATCAAAAAACTTGCCAAGTTAATCACGAAAAAGAATGATGAAGATGGCGTAGCTTATGGAATTGAAAAATATATTGTCGATTAAAAACCAGAACAAAGAAAAATCTTTGAAAGGTAAGCCTTTACAGGCTAAAAATTAAAATTCTCAAAACCAAAAAAGCTGAATTTGTGATATAATTAACCTATCAAATTGAATTGGATAAGCATAGCGCTTTTTCAATATCATCAAAAACTTAAGGAGAATTTTTCCAAATGGCAAAATTGACTGTAAAAGACGTTGAACTTAAAGGCAAAAAAGTCCTCGTACGTGTAGACTTTAATGTTCCAATTAAAGATGGCGTAATCACAAACGATAACCGTATCACTGCTGCGCTTCCAACAATCAAATACATCCTTGAACAAGGCGGACGTGCAATCCTCTTCTCTCACCTTGGACGTGTAAAAGAAGAAGCTGACAAAGCTGGTAAATCACTTGCACCAGTTGCAAAAGCACTCTCTGAAAAACTTGGTCAAGACGTTGTTTTCCCAGGAGCTACTCGTGGAGCTGAACTTGAAGCAGCAATCAGCGAACTCAAAGACGGTGAAATCTTGCTCGTTGAAAACACTCGTTTCGAAGACATCGACGGTAAAAAAGAATCTAAAAACGATTCAGAACTCGGTCAATACTGGGCTTCACTTGGTGATGGCATCTTCGTAAACGACGCATTTGGTACAGCTCACCGCGCTCACGCTTCAAACGTTGGTATCTCAGCAAACGTTGAAAAAGCTGTTGCAGGATTCCTTCTTGAAAACGAAATTGCTTACATCCAAGAAGCAGTTGAAGCTCCAGAACGTCCATTCGTAGCCATCCTTGGTGGTTCAAAAGTTTCAGATAAAATCGGTGTTATCGAAAATCTTCTTTCAAAAGCTGATAAAGTTATCATCGGTGGGGGAATGGCTTACACATTCTTGAAAGCCCAAGGTTACGAAATCGGAACTTCACTTGTTGAAAACGACAAACTTGATCTTGCCAAAGAATTGCTTGAAAAAGCAGCAGGCAAACTCATCTTGCCAGTAGACCACAAAGTGGCTAACGCCTTTGCTGGTTACACAGAAGTTAAAGAAACTGCTGACCAAAATATTCCTGCAGGCTTCATGGGACTTGACGTAGCAAGCAAAACAATCGCTGACTACAACACACAACTTGAAGGTGCTAAAACAGTTGTTTGGAATGGCCCAGTTGGTGTATTTGAAAACCCAGACTTCCAAGCAGGTACTGTTGGATTGATGGAAGCTATCGTTAAACAACCAGGTGTTAAATCAATCATCGGTGGTGGTGACTCAGCAGCAGCAGCAATCAACCTTGGCTATGCAGAAAAATTCTCATGGATTTCAACTGGTGGTGGAGCTTCAATGGAACTCCTCGAAGGTAAAGTACTTCCAGGACTTGCAGCTTTGACTGAAAAATAATCTTTGTAAATTAAAACGACCGTAAGGTCGTTTTTTTTTTGTCCAAAATTTCAGAACAAAGGAATCAATAAATCAGAAATATTGCTTTTTTAGGAAAAAAGTAAAATAATGTAACTTTATTTAACTCATTTTGTCTAAAAAGGTATATAATATAATCAAAAAATTAAAAAGATTGCGCTTGCGCTACGATGAGGGGTTGCTATGAAAAATATAAAATCCAAAAATATTTTGATTATTCTTTCGTTTGTGACTGCTTTTGTGGCGCTTTTCTCGGCATCTAAAGCTTTCGCACTAGATGCAGCACCTCATAATTTTTACAGTGGTCAAACCTATCATTTTGCTGGCCATTATCGTCTTGTCACCGAGCGCTCAAAAACTTATGCACTTACCCTTAACTCAGGGGACATTATTGTCGGTGCCTATGCAGGTTATGGTTCTGAAATAGTTGGTTCGCAGCTCCCAACGTCAGACAGAATGACCCTTACAGCTGATGGGACATCTTATTATGGCAATCCCACGGCTCAATACACTTTTACTGGTATTGGCGATATGTTTAACACGAGTGGTCAGCTTGCATCAGGGGGACTTCAAAATGGCATCATGCAAGCCAATGATTTCAGCCAATCCGGTCTTAAAAATCTTGGAGTAGGAACTTACAGCATTTCACTTTCAGCGGACAGTGCTAACGTTTCGGGAGCTGGTGCTGGAGGCTACTACACCTACTTTGTCATTGAAAATGACAACTTGCCTTTACAAGAAGTTGTAGTTAATACTTTTGCAATCGATGACTATCAGTCAAGTGGAGCAACACAAGATGTCTATATGCCAACTGAGCCGGGAATAACCCCAGCTATTGGTCAAAAAGTGACCATCAACACACAAGTTACATCGCCTGATTTGAATGACACAATGACATTTGGCATTGATGGTATCACAGCAGATGATGCTGTCTCGACCTCCCCCAGCGCTTCTGTACCGACTAATGCCTCTATGCAAAACAATTTTGCGGCAGGAAAGCTTCACGCACAAATCACTTTTCACAATTCTGATATCACTGCACCCGAAGTGATCCAAGGCTTTGGCGCAACTCTACCAATGACCGGAATCGTCATGAACTACCATCTGGTAGATTTAGCAGGTGACCTTTTGGACTATAATGGGACTTTTGGAGGGAGCTTCAGCTCACAGGAAGCTACTAGTCCTGCCCAAGCAGAAACGATAACGAACGGTCAGCTTACCTTGACAGGTGTTTTAGGCGATACTTTTCCCACCTTATCAGCGCCAAAAGTGCCAGATTATACCCTCTCAAGTGGCCCTACGCTCAACTCAGGTGGTAGCTATACGCCAACAGCTACGAATCCTTTTTCAACAGCAACTTATAGCTACTACAAAAATGCCCAACATATCACACAGTATGTTGACCAAGATGGCAAGGCATTACTAGCCCCAACTTTGACCGACGGGGCGGATGGCACGACTTATCAAAGCACTGCTCCAGCAATTCATGGTTATTCGCTTGAGCATACGACGGGTGTTACCACGGGTGCTTATAATCATAAGATAGGCAACACGACCACCGTTTTTCAGTATACCAACATTGGAACGATAACCTTACACTTTTTAGACTTTGAAACCCACCAACCCATTCAGGCTACGCAAGTCCTCAAAGGTATTCAGCTTCAAAACTATAATCTTGTAGCACCAGCCATCACGAATCATCGTTTTGACCCAAGCATCTCAGATGCTCTAACAGGTACCTATCAAGCGCAAAATCGAGACATCAATCTCTACTACGCTCAAGCCAGCTCAGTCACGGTTAATCTTGTTGATAAGACAACGAGTACTGCAAAAATAATTCAGTCTATCCCATTATCAGGATATTCTGGCGATGCTTATACTTATAACTTGCCACAGCTCCAAGACTATCAAAAACCAGTCACTCCTAGTGTGACAGGAAACTATACCAATGCAGCACAAACCATTGCAGTATACTATGTCAAAAATACAGGCACTCTAACCCTTAACTATCTCAATGCTCAAACGGGCTTATCACTTTTGCCAAGTGAGCGAATCACCAGCAACATCGGTGACTGGCAGATCATCGATATTCCAAATATCGGAAATTACGACTTTATCAACACGGGCAACGAAGTTGCTTTTCAACAGCTTTTACCCAACCAAACGCGCAGTCTTTACTACGACCCCAACGTAGATACTGTAAAAGTGGACTATCTGGATACCAAAGGCAATCCAATCGCCCCCTCTCAAACTATCGTAGGTTATTATGGCAGTGCGAGAACCATCAAGGCTTTACCCATTAAAGGCTACCAGATACAAGCAGGCACGCTGAGTAGTTATCCAGTCGATTTTAATCAGCTCTACCAACATCTGATTTTCAGATATCAACCCCAAAAATGTACAGTCACCTTCAAGTTTATCAATGACATCAACCAGACCGTCTACCAAAATAAGACCATCACAGGCTCTTACAATGACTCCTACACCTATAATCCGGAAGTTCCTTGGTTTGATAGTCTGACTTATGCAAGTCAGAAGAAAATCACGGGAAAATACAATCAACCTAAGACGGATATTACGGTTCACTATACCAGAAGACAAGCTTCGATTACTGTGATTGACAAAGATGATTGGGGAAAGATTCTTGAAACGCGTACCTTTACCAGTTATGAGAATTACCCGTATCGAATTGAAAATCCAAGTTATTGGAACTTGACTTTGCAAAATCCCGCCCAAAAAGTATTGACAGGGATTTACCGTCAACCTAAAGCGACAATCACGGTCATCTATAAGCACATCCCTGCTTATGTTCATACAACGCTTGATTTGGATAATCGTCCGATTGGTGTTACCACGGTCAATCAGGGCTGGCTGGGCTATAATTATTTCTTCCATATCCCAAATGAAAATGACCCTTATCTCACGCCTTATCCGGGACCAAACACTATCTCTGGCTACTTTAATCAAACTCAGATTTATCGGATTATTAACTATTATCACATCACGACCAGTGTTACTTTTTACTATATCGGCACAGACGGAGAACCTCTCGGCTCGGCTGTCGTCTCAGGTTGGTATGGAACTGGATTTACCTACAATGTTCCGGCTAGTTTTGGAGATTACTATATTGAAGGAGGAACAACTTATACAGGAGGTTTTGCGAATTATAATCAATCGGTAAATGTCTATTATTACTACTCTCCACCAGTTACGGCTTCAGCCTCTGAAGGCTCTTCAGGTGGAGAAAATCAAAGTGATTCAGCCCGTCCCAATTCTGGAAGATCAGGCGGAGCAGTAGTAGCTTCTCGCTCAGGTTCATCTGGTAGCAAAGTCAACGATGGAGAAATATATCATGGAGGTTCTAGGCATGACAAATCTAATAAAAATACCCTCTCTAAAATTGCAAACTCGATTTATTCATACATAACAGAGTTGCCTAGCAAAATTTATAATTACATCAAGGATAATATAGTGGAAGGGTTATCTCACTATATATCAGAGAAGGCATCAACAAAATTCTTCAAAAAACTTGCAACAGCTATTGACCTGGAAGAAAAGATAGAAAAAATCTTTTCAGGAATCGACTTTTGGGTCGCTTATAATCATAATCATAATGTCGGAGTTTCCGCCATGGAGGTAATTCTAGATAATCTCATAAATAATGCCATAGATGGCTGGAGTACACCTTTAGCTATAGATACTGGGGTAGAAGCTGTCGGAGTGGCAATGGATTTGGGGCTGTTTACTTTCGCTTTGGCTATTGGAGGAATTGCAGCAGGGATAATTAAGGTGTTAGCTTGGGGATTAAAAACGATTGTGGATAATCTTCTGAATGATTTTATAGATGATCTTGCAGAGAAAGTTGATGAGGAATAATATGATGGATAATAAAAATGAAACAATCATAAAAAATTCGCTATTTTCAAGGGTTGGAGGTTTTGTAGTTTGGATTTTTATTGGAGGGGGACTATTAGGACTTGGTATACATCTATTACTTTTAAAAAGCAATGTAATAGATGTAATTTGGTTTGCAAAACTTGTAAAGCCTGGAGGGTCATCAGCTCATGGGCTTCCAATACCATATACTGCTCATGCATGGGGAATATTTCTAATGATTGTTGGTATAGTTCTTTTGCTTTTGAGTTTTACATTGTTAAAGAGTGACTCAATAATAGTTATAAATGAGAAGGGGTTAACATATATTCCCACGACTGTGTTCAAAGAAGTATATTTCCTTGACAGTCTATCAGCTAATTCTCAGAAAATTAAACAGGAAAGAAAAAAAATTGGACCATTGAGTTGGAGCAATGTGGAAGAAATTAACTATTATCCAACTTTTATAATCGGAGGAGTGGGACTGAGGACGTCAAAGGATAATCTAGATATCATAACAAAACATAATGGAAAAATAACCAGTGGTTGTGATTATACGGACTACCAAAAGTTAAAGGAAATGTGGAATGAAAATCGCTAGATTTGTGTTGGAGGAAATATGTCAAAAATTTTTATTAGCGAGAATAAAGAGTTAGATTTATTCATTGATTCTGAAAACAAATCTTTCTATATTACAAATCATGATGAAAAACGCGAAATCAACGATCGAAGATACCAAAATATTGGGGCTGTTGTTGGCGCACTAGTCGTAGTAGTAATAAGTGTGCTTGAGTTAATTTTTGCTGTCTTTCAGAGAATAACCGTTGGAAAGCTCTTGATTTTCTTTGCTTTAGGAGGAGCAGTATATCTTATTACAAACATTATTCTGAAAAAGATATTTCTGTACGATGGGAGGAGAGTAGGGGCAGGTGTCAAACTAATTAAAAATCTAAAAAAAGAAGAGCAAATGCAAATTAGGAAAATTATAAAAAAGCAGTACAAATATGCCCTCTTCGTTGTTCTGGTATCTTGCGTAATACTTATAGCAACTCTTGTTTCTTTTGTTATTACATCATCTACGATTTGGCTTCTGTTGGCAAATGTTTGTCTATACAGCATGATTTTTCTACATTATTACAAGTTTGGGGTTTTAAAAAAAGTATATAAGATATCCATACAGAGTAAAAAGTAATGATGTTGCGAGTGGTGTTTCAAAAGTAATTAGTGCTATCAACGATGAGTATTTTTTTTGGAACGCTCCTAGATGCATTGGTTAACTTTGGAAATTCAGACGGAGATACTACAAGTGCATTGATGAAAACTGGCATTCATATGATGATTACTGCTGCGCTTAATGCCGCACTCGATGGAACGATAATTGGCATACCTGCTGCTTGGCTAGTTTCGGCTGCAGCTAATTCACTATTTGATTTTTTATGGGACAAATATATATATCCAGCTATGAAAAGAAGAGCTAAAGAGGAATGAGTACTATATGAAATTAATAAGATGGACGACAGGCGTTAGTCAGGGATACGCCCCACATTATCTCGATACTGAAAGTTTGGAGATATATTATATAAAAAAGGGAAAGGTAAGAAAAATCTTATCGGTGGTAACAGTTATTATTCACAGTTTAGCTGCAGGGTGGCTTGACTATTCTGGATTGCTTAGTACGACAAGTGTTTAAATCCTGATAAAATTACTAGCTTTATTATTCTGATGGCCACAACAATCCTTCCTATATTTGTTGCTATTGCTGGTAATAAACTTTCCCAGCTCATAAAGAAAGAATATATAAGAGCAAATCTAAACGCATATGAAAAACAATTTCTCCTGATAGGAGCAGTAAAAGCGTATAAAACATATAAAAAACAAATACTGTTTCTTAATATATTGACTATTTTGCTATACATTTTGTATATGTTGAGTACTTTGGTTGTTTTCCTTATCATACTTTCATTAACGCTTTTTATAAATGTTCATTCTCATTTGTTGAAAAAGGATGTTCAAGAGTGTTCAGAATTTACAAAAAAAGTGATAGAGAAAAAATAGTTTTGAGAAAAATAAGGATATCAGATGTACAAAGTGATAGAAGGAACTTTTACGTTAACTCAATCAACAAGTGTAAGGAAATAAGATGAAAATGATAAATTTTGCAACAACCTCAAAGCGCATTACTTATTATATTGATCCAAATACAAAAGAATTTTATACTTCAAAGAATACATTTGGGATATGGTTTTTGACTATATTTGTTTTTATGGCCCTAGTAAAAGGAAAGGATATTCCGGTACTATCAAAAAGTTTAGGGTGGGATAGCCCACTAACATATATATTTTTGATTATTGCTATTCCAATTTCAATATTTTTAGGATATTTAGCTAATAAGAGTACTAGAAATAGAAAGAGAAAATATGTTTTGATGGATATAGATAGCTCTGAAAAATTAGAACTTATACAAATCGCACTGCGTAGTCCAAAGAATATCAGAAGAGTGCATACCATTATGAATATATTATTAGTAATATGTTTGATACTCTATCTAATAACGACACTACTCCAATCTCTACTTCTCATGATGTTCTGTTTGATTTTTGAAAGTAGTCTCTTCTTTGGAAAAGATGAGTTAAAAATCCGTATAAATATTGCAAAAGAACTGGAATTGGAAATGGAGGGATAATAAAGTGGAAAATCAAACATCTAGCACCGTCCCTAAAGGGGAGAAAGAGACTTTCTATAAAATTAATAACCAAGGTCAAACAGTAGAGTGTAGAGTAAAAAATGGCTTTAGCTGGACAGTTTTCCTGTGGGGAATGTTTGCCTTAATTATTCGTCGACAGTGGAGAGGATTGCTATTTATCCTTGTTACACTTTTGACTTTAGCAATTATCGAATCTATCTTTAATCTGAGGTCAATTATTTGGGCTCCCATGATGATAAATTTATACTATGCTTTTCGAGCAAATGAAGATTTACGTCAAGGTCTTTTAGCAAGCGGTTGGAAGGTGAAAACGAGCGAAAATTAACAATAAGAATGGTAGTTTTTATTTTGAAATATTTAATAGCCTTTTACAGTTAGTTCAAGGAATTTGCTTTATTTTAGGATTTGCGCTAAGTGGAAAAAATATAAAATATATCGCTAGAAATAATACAAAGGAAAGGCGCTAGCTGTTACTTTTGGATATACAGCTATTGCAATCTTAGCAACAGCTGCGGCAGATGCCATAGTAGATTGGGTTTGGGCAGGTTCCTTAGCTGCATTACTGGGTGGAACATTGAGGCCGGCAGGGCTTATCTGTGGTGCGTTTTTAGGTACTCTTGTTGAACCGGGGGTCGGTATAGCTGTTGGATTCGGGGTCGGTATAGCTATCGGAACATTACTCAATATGAACTTTGATGCTGTTTATGATTCTATATTCAATAAAAAGAAAAAGCGTAAAAAATAATGAAAAATAGCAAACACACGAGAAATGAAGTGAAGAAAGCGAAAACGGTTAAAGAAGGTAAGAAAATCTTCTTGATTAGAGATGAATATTTTGAGTATTTCATAGATGATTTCAATTATTCAATCTTTTCTTCACTTTACATTGAGCCAGAGAGAGCAAAAAAAGTTGATAAAAAGGCTGGTCAACTTCCCATGATTTCTGGTGCATTGACAAGTGGAGGTGCGGTTTTAACACACCATATTATGCCATATTCAACTGTTGCCACGAGAATGGTGTTAATTGTTATTTCGATTACCATTACTTTTATTTTGACATTCTGTTTTATGAAATATCTAAAATTGGACGGATGGAGAGAACAAAAAAGGGACTATGAAAAAGTAGTAGTTGAAGAAAGGTATGTGATAGATAAAAGTATAAAAGGACTCCGAGTGTTTTGCATTTTTCTGATGGTTATATTAGCAGCGATGATTATCTTTTCTTATTTATTTATTGTCACCTCAGTCTTTACCTACTTAACTTTGTTCTCTATCGCTGTATTTTTGTTTCTCCTTCTTTCTCCATCACTGAAATCAGCATTTTTGAGACAAAAACTATTGAGGGAGAAACGAGTAAAAGGGAAATAAATAGGTGTACATTACAGGAATGATAACTTCTATTGCAACAGGAATATTGATTGGCTCTGACCATGTCGGCTGGGGGGGTATTGTCCGCTGGATATGACTATTTGTATGACCATAGAAAGGGAAGAAAATGACTAAAAAACCTATTCTTAAACAGATTGGAGGAAATGAGGAACAACTATTTGCTTTTGATTTTGAGAATCAAGAAATCTATGCAAGAGATAATGATACACAAAGTGTTGTATGGAAAGCAATCGGACTTGGACCTGTTATAGGTACAGGGTTGTATGGTGGATTATTTTATTTCTACACAAGAGTTCCTCCCCTCTACTGGGTCATTTTATCAACACTTACTCTCATAGTTATTGTCTTTATGGTTGTAAAACTTAAATTATTAATCGCAGAACATTGTACAAATTATGAGAATTTCGAGAGACTAGGAAGTATTGACAATATTGATATAAAAAGTCTTAAAATATTAAAAGAAACCAAAGATGGAGTCGGAGCGTTTGTTTTTTTAGGCACTTTTTCGGTTATAGGCCTTGCGGTCGCTCTACCGCTTGCAAATGCTTATATAATGTCGCCAGATATAGAAATGTGGCTAATGTACATTCTAGCAACTCTGTTGGTGCAAGTTGGACTTTACAGTTGTTGGTTCATAGCTAGACAAAAAAATATGAAAAACCTTGTTCTCAATAAGCTAAATACCAATAAGGAAATGAAAGAATGATTCAAAAAAATAATGATTTTCAAAGAGAGATGACTCTTCGCAAAGCCTATCGCTATAATACAGACCTATATATATGGATTTTGGTTGTTATATTTATTGTCCTGTTGAGAATTATAGGTATACCCCTTAATCATACCCTAACCCTAGGGTTAGGGTTGGCTATTATCATATTTGCCGTCATGTTACACATTCAAAATATTAAGCTGAAAAGGAGAAGTGTCCCTTCGATTTTAATATATATTGCAAACGTCTTAAGTATTGGCGGGGCTTTTATATTTATTATTGCAATCAAATCACGCAATAGGGATGAATTGGATCTATACGCATTAATAAATATCGTCAATTTGCTGATTCAAATTGTTGCAGCCATTTTTGCATTTAAAGCTGCTAGGGAATTGAGAAAAGAATACCTAACACTAATTTAAGATTATGGAAAATTAAAAAAGAAAAAATGATATGGATAATAGAATTGTCACGTTAAAAACTTTCACTGATAGAATAGAAATTCAAGGTACAACATTTATTTTGTTACGCTTTGTTCCCTATCTCCCCCTGCCTTTTTCCTATATTTATCACGGTATGGAGCTTCGGAAATTTGATGATAAATTCTTTGAGCAAGATAAAAAAGTGGCGCCTTTTGCTGACTGGTACACGGGGGGATTGTTTTTTGCAATGTTGCTTGCTATGTTGAGCTTCGCTGTATTTCAAGATTCTCCGATTATTTGTTGTTTGATTATAACTTGTGTAGCGATTTTTTGGATGTTATTCCGTATTACCCATGCTTATGGTAGAATATTTTGCGGCTACTCAAATGTACCACAGACAAAAGGAATAAAAATTTATCTAGTTCCGAAAGTAACAACGGTATTGATAAACATCGTGTATGTTTTCGTGCTTGCGAGTGTATCGATTATAAATTATTGGGTCATTCTAAACTATGGTGGCAATTTTTTAACGGTACTTATATATCCTGTTTTTTGGGGGATTTTTTTACCTGATACTATTGTCTCTACACCGATGACTTATAGTAGCAAATATAAAATTCGAAAAATCATCCAAAATGGGGAAGAAATCAGCTTTGAGCAACTCAAAGAAATACTGCCTGAAGGAAAAATCCCTGTAAAAAAAATACTGACAAAACCAGAAGTAAAGAAGCAAAGAATAAATAACCTCCTGACAATACTTGTAATAGTTTTTCTTATATTGTTTTGGTTTTTACGATTTTATATGGATGGGATTCTTTAGAGGTTTAAAAATGGAAGAATATATTGATAAAAAACAAATAAAAATATTATATAAGGCATATCTCTTTAATAAGTTTATAAGTATTTACATTGCATTAATTATTGCTTTCGTACTAATTAATTTTACGGGAGTTATTGATGTAAGCGGATATGGAATAATACTTGATTTTTTTGTATTTGTTTTTGCAATTTTTGCGCACATTCAAGGTAGAAAACTGAAAATCAGAAGTACAGGCCCCGTTCTTATATATCTTTCCGAGCTACTAGGATTAATTTCTACGACATTAACATTTGTAGCGACGAATCAAAATACTTATGGCTTATATGTGGCAGTACTGATAATTAATATCATATCACTCTTAGTGCGTATGATAGCTGCTATTCTTACATTTTTAACAGCAAAAAGTTTGAAGGGAAAATATCCAAATCTTATTCAAGACTACCAAAAGACAAGGAAGAGTGTAGAAAATACCAAATAAGTACGGACTCAAATCAAAATTGGAACAGGCACTCTAAATGAATAGTTTTTTAAATCATTATATAGATACCGAAAGAAACTATTTTCATAAACTTCAAGAAAGAATTGAAGAAAAGCTGTTTTGGAATGTGGTTCTCATATGAATATGATAAAAGGAGTAAGAAAAAATGAGTAAAATACTAATACAAGCAAAAGAGAAAAAGTCTGATTTTCATTATTATATAGATTCGGAAACTTACGAGATTTATAAACTTCCTCGAAAAAATGTCAAGCAAACAGCAGGTTCAAGAAATTTAATCTATTATTCGGGAGTAGGTGTTGTAATACTGCAACCATTGGTTGAGGGATTAAAAAATCAATTCACAAGTAAACTTATTAATGGCTTAATTGTCATTTTGAGTTTCGTGTTTATTTTGTTGTTACTTTATCTCATAGGTATGATAGAGGCAAGTTATTGGAAAAAGAAAGAAGCTAAGAGCGAGTTTATTCTAGTAGAAATCTCCTTAGACGCAAAAGACAAACTTTTGGAAGAAACTACTAATCAACTTTATACCGCAAAAATTGTTTTAGTAATCTCAATTATTCTTGTGATTGTAACGGCTACTTATTTTGTCTTCTCAGCAACAAACTATACCCTAATTTTATACATAGCGACCCTGCTTTTTATGACACTTGGAATATCAGGAGTTAAAAAATGGCATACTGCAAGCAAGGTTATTAAAAGCTACCATGAGAGTAAAAACCATGAAAAATAAGAGATACTGAAAAAGAAAGGGAAAAAGGTGTGTAATAAAAGTATAAAAGGTCTTAGAATGCTTTAAGTGCTTTTGATGATTACTTGGACAAGGAGAAAAAATGAGAATAGGGAAAAGATTTGCAGCTTTCGGTGTAGGTTTTGCGCTCGCTGTTTCATTAATTAATATTCCCTTAGGAATAATAGCAATTGAAAGAAGAGAAGTAAATCAAGAGGCTTTGGTACTCGAATCGGTTATAGGTATACTTTTTGCCTTAGCTAAGATTTTTGCTTTTTCGTGCTTGGATACTCCAAACGAAAAAGGATGGAGAGTATTTCTTTTCATCTTGGGAATTTTAGGGTTATTTCTGACGATTCGAGCTTTTACTTATGGGAATGTTTCGAATGGAGTAATTGAATTAAGCCAGGCCTCTTGCTTCATAATGTCATTTATTTTGAAAAATGTTGGCGAGGAAAAGAGGAGACAATAACCGCTAAAGATTCATTAGCTATAATTTTTATTATCGGTATATGAAAAAACATGATAAGAAATAAACGATATTAGGAGAAAAAAGGAGAAAGGAAATGCCCCTTAAGGGAAAGTTATTACTCCGTACAGGAGCTTATAGAGATTACTTTATTGATACTGAAACATATCAAGTATATTCAACACCGCATGATAACAAAGAAGATATTGAAGCAGCTAAAAAAACGAAGTTTATCAAGTTTCTGCCATATTTTTCAGGGTTGTCTGCCGGAGTAATAGCAATGGTGGCGAAATACTTAATTTTTTCAAACTCTAAAATGATAAATTTTCTTATTCTAATATTTCTATACCTCCTATCAATTCCCTTTGGGGTTTATGCTTATCGGTATGGAGGTCAAAGAATTATGAAGATAAATAGTTCTCGAGAATTTGAGCATGAGGAAATGAATGATAGTGAACTAAAAAACCTTTACTCATTGGCAAGAAATGAGAGCCGGACAATGAAAAAATTTCTTATTGGATCTGCTTTACTAATCTTCCTGCTATCCATAATTATTATTTTACACACCAGTCTCCTGTTGATGGTGCTTCTAATGTCAGTTTTAGCAATGTTCTTGATGTTTATAACAGGGGTTAAGAGAATAAGAATGATAGATTTTATTTTGAAAGAAATAGAAGGTAAGGGATAAAATAGAAACTTATGCTTCTAATCATAAAGCGAATACAAGCGAGGGGGATTAAAATGAAGTCAGACATATATATTAAGTCAAACTCAAAAATAAATTCTCTTTTAACAATGATTCTTTCAATTTCTGGTTTATTAATAGGAGCATACTTTTACTTATATGTGAAAGGAGGAGATATTGAATTGGGAAATTATACTTCGAATAGAAGTTGGGGAGGCCTTGTTTTTATCGTATGTTTGCTAGGGTTTATACTCACTATTCTCAGTTTAATGTCTAAAAAAGGTGAAAATATTTTGTACCTTGAATCAACAGGAATGACATATCTCCCGGAATCTAAACATAAGAAATTTTATAGTTGGAAAGAGGTAGAAAATATAAAGTTAAATGGCAATCAAATTATCATCCCTTGGACAAATTTTAAGGTGGGATCGGGTTCAATTACAATAAAAACAAAAGAACATGGGGCTATCTTGATAAATTCTGGAGAGCTTAAAATCCCTCTTAGTCAGTTATATGATGAGCTTATGGAAAGGTGGAAGACAGCAAATGAGTAATCCAAAAAAATTGGTTTTAGTTGGGATTATCATTTCAGCGATTAAACTAATTGTTGAATTGATAAAGAATAGTATTGGGGCATGGACTTCTATGAAAATTGCTAATTGGAGTGATTTCTTTGCTTTTGCTATTGCATTTATTATGGCGGTATCGGTAGTGTCTCTTCCAACTTTTGTTGCACTTCAAGCATTTAGAAAAATAGAAGGCAATCATGCAAAAATATGGTGGAAAATTATTCTGATAATAGGGATTTTAGCGCTGCTTTGGGCGATTATTTGCCTACTAAGCCTGAATATTTTAGGGGGTATCATATTCTTGATTGAAGGAGCGGCATTTGTAATGGCTTTTGTCCTTAATAAAAATCAAAAGGCAGTTAAAAATTTTTCTTAATGTTTTGAATTAGGAAATAGGAAGGTAAGATTATGATGAAAAAGAAGAATCTTAAAATTTTAATATCTACTGGTGTAGCTCTGACTTTTTTTATGGGGGCAAACTTAGCTCACGCTAATACCAACGTTTATCGAATGTATAACCCTAAAAGTGGGGAACATTTTTGGACGAGTGATGGGAATGAAAAACAAAGCCTGATTCATATCGGTTGGAAGTATGAAGGTTTGGCTTGGTCGGAAGCATCTTCTGGGAAAACTCCAATCTATCGAATGTATAATCCCAAAAGTGGAGAACATTTCTATACGACAGCTGCGAATGAGCGCAATAGCCTCCAAAGAATAGGCTGGCATTATGAAGGGATTTTCGCTTATTCTGCAGGTAATATACCAGTTTATCGTCTGTATAATCCTCAGCTTGGCTCTCACCTTTACACCACAGATGCTTATGAGAAAAACGTTCTTCCGCGCCAAGGCTGGAAATATGAGGGCGTGGCCTTTTACGCCTCAGGAGCAGAGTATAACTGGTACTATGATACGGTTACCTATAGCTATTCTGGGCAGGAAACAGATGTTCATCTTCCGCAGTTTGACTATTTAACCTCAACCGAGGGGCGGACGACGACATACTCTGGGAATAATGCTTTCTACGCTTATAATGATGCGGTCTTCAACTTCAATACCCAGTTGCAAGCCGATGCCAAAAGTGCGGATTACGCAGATATGCAGGCACGTCAAAACTGGGTTAATACGAAGTCCAAAGATACTTTAGCTGTTAGCAATGCTCAAGCTACGGTCAATACCCAAATGACAAAAGTCAGCGAGACTCAAAAGTTAGTTGATCAGGCAAATGCAGCTATTACAGCTGATAAGCAACATGGACTTGATTCGGCACAGCACCAGTCACTACTCGAACAATATCAAAAAACTTTAGCGTCTGATACTTCCACTCTAAATACTGATAAAATGACTTTGCAAAATGCAACAAATGTTTTGAATGCATTGGTTAAGAACGGGACGGACTATGTGAAGTTAAACTACTCTGTAAATTTTACGAATAACAGAAAGACAGTCTCCATCAATTTTAGGCGAACGACATACACGAATGGAAAAAGCTCCACAAGTAATCTCACGCGCTCTGCAACACTAAACGCTGATTAGAATGAGATATTTGATGTGCGCCAAAGTTTGAAGAAGCAGGACACCACTTTAAAAACAAAAAATACGGTTGATTAACCGTATTTTTTAATCATTAAAATCAAAGCGGAGCTTCATATGATTTGATCCAGAAATCACCATTTTTCCAAGAAGTTCGGTCTGAGCGCTTAGAGCAATCTGTGCAAGTTTTTCGTTGACTGCTTCAAGGGATTGTTTTTCGCTTGCTCGATCTGTTTCATTTTGAACAGCTCTTAATTTGGCCATTGTTGTCAAATCGAAATTGTCTCGTTTGTCTACGTATCTTTGGAAATTACTATCTCCTAAAACAGCGGTCAGTGTAGTGAGCCAATACATTTTGGTAGGGTCAAAATCTGATTTTGTATCCCGATAACAAGCGGGTGTGTCGGTTACATGGGCATAGAAAGGAACAAGGCTATTGAAAGTATTAGCCCCAAAGGCTAACCAGTGGATTCCAGAAAGTTCAGCAGCAACATTATCTCGAATTTGCAAAACATGGAGTTCCAGATTACGATTAAGTCCGATCGGGCGAATCAGCTTTTGCTCTGCTGGACTTGAGGTGCTGCTGTAAGGGTCATAAGCAGTGTTTTCGTAATGGCTTGACATGACAAACTTAATTTCTTCAATGGAAATTTTGCGATTGGCATGGCAGATGAAGGGTAAATCTTGGTTAAACGGATCATTGTTTTCAGTTGTTTCCGGAGAAAAATAGTTTTGTACATACCAAGCGCGTGGATTGTTGTAACGGGTATCTTTTATGGTGCTTGAACCAAAAATGTGACGGAGATTATAACCTTCAAAGTCGGGATTGAGATGATTATTATCAATGAAGGCTTTCAAACCGCTAGAACAAAGAGTTTCTGAACTTTCAAAATCATACCAATCAATGTTAAGACGATTGGGAGCAATGACATAAGCATCGTCAGGAATACGCATAGCAGCCCACTGGTGACCTCCAAGTGTTTCCAGCCACCAAATTTCATCTTTGTCAGAAAAAGCCATCCCGTTTGACTCATAAGTACCATACTTTTCTAAGAGTTGGCCTATTCGTTCAACTCCTTCACGCGCACTCTGGATATAGGGAAGGGTGATTGTTGTGAAATCTTCTTCGCCCAGTCCTGTTTCAACGTAAGGATCCAATCCTAAGATTCGGCTGTTTGTGGTAGAAGTTTCTGTCGCAGTCATAGCAACATTTTCGCTGTTAATCCCAGCTGCAGCCCAAATCCCATAAGTGGCATCGGCATCGGGAGTAGAGGTATAGGCTAACGGATTTTCTGGTAAGTCAAACTCACAACCTGTTGTGACAGAGCGGTAGTGTTTTGGCTGGTCTTTAGGACTAATGGCAACAAAACGTTGTGGGTTAGGTTTATCTCCACCGTCTTCGTTTCGTGCAATTAAAGTTGTGCCATCTAATGAGGCTTTTTTTCCTACGAGAAATGTTGTACAGGCCATAAATTTGCTCCTTCGAAATAGTTTTTCTTATTATACTATATTATGTTGCTTTTTCAAGGTGTGGAAATTTATAGATGACATAAAGCTATCTTCATCCTTTGAAGGTCATTATTATTAAATATCGTGTGAGGAGTTATGATATAATAAGACCATGAAAAAAATTACAGTGCGTCAGAAAGCGGCGAAAAAAATGCGAGCAGCTTATCCTCTCGTGGTAGCAGAAGATTTGGTGGGAGAAGTGCCAGCGGATGATTTTGCCCAATTTGTTGATGAAAAAGGGAAAGAACTGGGGACAGGCTATCTTTCGAAACAAAATAAAGGAGTGGGTTGGCTTTTAGCTGCTTCGTCAGTAAAAATTGACCACCATTTTTATGTGGAAAAATTTGTGGCTGCCCGGGCTTTACGTGCGAATTTTTATCAGGATGAATTAACGAACGCTTTTCGTCTTTTTAATGGCGAAGGAGATGGATTAGGTGGCTTAACAATTGATTTTTATAATGGTTTTGCTGTCTTTTCTTGGTATAATCCATTTATATATAGTCAAAAAAAGGCGATTGTTAAGGCTTTTCAAGTTGTTTTCCCAGATATTAAAGGGGCTTATGAAAAACTTCGTTTTTCTGAGGCTGCTTTAGAAAGTCAACATATTTTTGGTGAAGAAGCACCTGAACCTTTGTTAGTCATGGAAAACGGTGTGACTTATGCGACTTATCTCAATGAAGGATTAATGACAGGAATTTTTCTTGATCAAAAAAATGTTCGCGGGGCACTTGTGAATGGGTTAGCGATGGGTAAAACGCTACTCAATATGTTTAGTTATACTGGGGCTTTTTCAGTTGCAGCAGCTTTTGGAGGGAGTAGTCAAACCACGTCGGTAGATTTGGCGAAACGTTCGCTTGATAAAACGAGAGAACAATTTTTGGTCAATGGCATTGAACCGGAAAGTCAAAAAATCTATGTGATGGATGTTTTTGGTTATTTTAATTATGCCAAGAAAAAGAAATTGGCTTATGACATGATTGTCCTTGATCCTCCTTCGTTTGCTCGGAATGGTAAAAAGACCTTTTCAGTGGCTAAAAATTATGGCGAGCTTGTGCAAGAGGCTGTGGATATCTTAGAAAATAAGGGGACATTGATTGCTTCGACCAATGCAGCGAATGTTTCGGATAAAAAGTTCCGTCAAATGGTTGAAGAAGCGCTCAAAAATAAAGGCGTAAAGTTTACCATTTTCCAAGAAGAAAAATTACCCGCTGATTTTCACATTGCTGACAGTTTCCCAGAAGGAAATTATCTAAAAGTTCTCTTTGTTAAGATTAAAAAATAAATCTGTCAGTTGACAGATTTATTTTCATCAAAAGCGGAAAGCGCTTTACAGGGGTTTTTAGATGTGCTAAAATACAGGGATAGATGTCAAAACTTTTAAATTAAAAATAGAAAGTGTGTCAATGAGATAGGGCTGAAACCTATTTTGCTTTTATTATGGATGAAAAATATTATCAACTGTTGAAAAAACAATTTTCTTCAAAAGAAGCTGTACTTACAGAAATTATTAATTTAAGTGCGATTTGTGAGTTACCAAAGGCAACGGAGCATTTTATGAGTGATGTGCATGGGGAGTACGACGCCTTTAATCACGTTCTTCGTAATGGTTCAGGCAGTATTAAGGAAAAATTAAGGGATTGTTTCCCAGAGTTTTCCTCTGAGGAAATTTCTAAACTTGCAACGTTGATTTATTATCCACAGGAAAAACTGGGTTCGGTTTGCCAGCGGAAAGTAAAAGAGGATTTTGCGGATTACTGTCAGAAAAATTTAATTCGTTTGTTGCAACTTGCCAAATTTGTGGGGCAAAAATACACACGTTCAAAGGTTCGTAAGGCTTTTCCGGTGAAGTTCCGTTATATTTTGGAAGAATTGATTAATGAAGTGGAGGCAACAACGGATAAGCAGAATTATTTTGACTCTATTTTGCAGACTTTGTACCAGTTGGAAGAGTTGCCGAGCTTGATTATCGCGCTTGCGGATACAATCCGTAGATTGACTGTCGATCATCTTCATATTGTTGGCGATATTTATGATCGCGGGCCTTATCCTGACAAAATTATTGATCGTTTAATGAAGATGCCATCTGTGGATATTCAGTGGGGGAATCACGATATTGTTTGGATGGCAGCAGCTTCTGGATCGCCTTTGGCAATGATGAATGTTATACGAATTTGCGCTCGTTATGGTAATATTGATATTCTGGAGGAGCGTTATGGGATTAGCTTGCGAAATGTTTTTGACTACGCAGAGCGCTATTATGAAGCGAGTCCAGTTTTTGCGCCACGTTTGGTGGAAGGTGTTCATCTTTCGCTGGAAGAAAGTCAGTCGCTCAATAAATTGCAACAGGCTTCAGCAATCTTACAATTTAAACTGGAAAGTCAATTGATTGCTCGACGTCCAGACTTTCATCTTGAACATCGAGATGTCCTGAATTTTATTGATTTTGAGCAGAAAACAATCTGCCTCAATAATCAAGAATATCATTTAAGTGATTTCCAAGCTCCAACGGTTGACCCAGAGTATCCTGCTCAACTGACAGAAGAAGAGAAGGAAATTTTAGCTCAACTTTTGAAAAATTTTAAGGCTTCTGATAAACTTAAGCGGCATATGGCTTTTTTACAGGAGAAAGGTTCGATGTATTTGACTTATAATGGCAATTTACTTATTCATGGGTGTTTGCCTCTTCATCAAAATGGAGATTTTAAGTCTTTACGTATTGGTCATCACTCTTTTTCTGGTCGAGCTTTATTAGATTTCTTTGATGAGAAGGTGAGGTGCTGTTTGGCGCATCCCGAAATTTCTGATGATTTGGCGACGGATTTGATGTGGTATTTGTGGGTAGGAGAGTGTTCTTCTTTGTTTGGAAAAACGGCGATGACCACTTTTGAACGCTATTATATCAAAGAGAAAGAAACGCATATTGAAAAGAAAAATGCTTATTATCAATTGCGGGAGCAACCAGAAATTATTGCCAGAATTTTAGAGAATTTTGGTTTGGGAGTGGAAGGTCATCTCATCAATGGTCATACGCCAATCAAAGAAAAAAATGGAGAAAATCCGATTAAAGCGGATGGTAAGTTGATTGTTATTGATGGTGGCTTTTCAAAAGCTTATCAGAAGCAAACGGGAATTGCTGGTTATACTTTACTTTATAATAGTTTTGGGATTCAGCTGGTCGCTCATCAGCCTTTTTCAACGGTAGAGGCTGCGGTTGAAAAGGGAAGTGATATTGTTAGTGCCAAACGGCTTGTTGAGGAGGTTTCTCATAGAAAGCGCGTGAAAGATACAAATATCGGTGAAGAGTTGTTAAAAAACATTGAGGATTTGAAATATCTCTTTGCACACTACGAAAAATATTAAAAGCACCATGAGGTGCTTTTTTGATATAAAAAAAACTCAGCCTTAGCTGAGTTGGTTAGTGCGGTGGGCGGGACTTGAACCCGCACCAAGAAAATTCCCGACAGGATCCTTAATCCTGCGCGTCTGCCAATTCCGCCACCACCGCGAAATGTTACTTTAATATCATATCATTTCTGACGGAATTGTGCAAGTCTCAGCTTATTTTTAGAGAGCTGTTATGCTTTAAAAAAGCTGGCAGTTTCGGCGGCATGGAGTCCAGCAACATGGCCTGTGACAAAAGCACAAGTGATGTTGTAGCCACCAGTGTAGCCGTTGATGTCAAGAAGTTCACCAGTGATGTAAAGCCCTGAGGTGAGCTTGCTTTCAAGGGTTTTGGGATTGATTTCTTTAAGGAGAACACCGCCACCTGTGACGAAGGATTTTTCAATGGGGAAGGTTTGGGTGATTTTAATTTGCCAGTTTTTGAAAAATTGGGTCAATTGTTCAATTTGTTGAGGGGTTAGATTTTTAGCTGGAAGAGTACTTGGAATGTTTGCTTTTTCTAGCATAAAGAGGAGCATTCGTTCTTGCGTGAGGCTGGCAAGGGCGTTTTTGACAGATTTTTCCGTTTGGCAAGCCTTGTTGAGTTCTGTTTTGAGTTGAGCTGGGCTTTTTGTGGGGAATTGGTCGAGACTGACAAAGACAAAATTTTCCTTATTTTTGCTGAGCTGTTGGTTAATGAAAGAGGAGCAACGCAGGGCTGCTGGGCCTGAAAGACCAAAGTGGGTAAACAGCAGGTCATGCTGATGGGAGATAATAGGTTTTCCTTTGGGATTAAGGACAGAAAGTTGGACTTCCCGAAGGGAGATGCCTTGTAAAGTCTTGTCCAGAATGAAAGGTTCGTCAGAGACGAGTGCGGATTCGGTGGCATAGAGTGGAGAAATCTGGTGACCAGCTGAGCGTGCAAAGCGGTAGCCGTCACCTGTGGAGCCAGTGGAGGGATAGGCTCGTCCACCAGTTGAGAGGATGATAGATGGGGCTTTGAACGTGTCCGACTCGGTTTCGAGACCTACTACGGCTTGATTTTCAAAAAGAAGTTGGGTAATGGTTTGACTAGGAAAGTAGCTCACGTGCAAGCTTAGGATTTTGTTGAACAGGGCGTCAACAATGGTTTTGGACTTGTCAGTGATGGGAAACATTCGTCCATGGTCTTCTTCTTTGAGCTTTACACCGTTGTTTTCAAAGAATTTGATAATGTCGAGGTTGGAAAACTGTGAAAAAGCGGAATACAAAAAGCGTCCATTACCAGGGACGTTGCTCAAAATATCGTCAACGGAGTGAGCGTTGGTCACGTTGCAACGTCCGCCGCCTGTCATGAGCAATTTTTTCCCGACTTTTTTATTTTTGTCAATCAGAGCGACTTTGGCTCCGGATTGGGCGGCAGAGATGGCTGACATCATGCCTGAAGGGCCTGCGCCAACGACGATTACGTCAAAATTTTTAACTGTTTTGGTCATCTTTTTATTATAGCAAAAAAAGGGCGGGGTGGGATTGGTAAAGGGCTGTGGCTTGGGCGAATAAATGGTTCAGGAGATTTTCTATTTTGCTTAAATTGCGCTAAAATGGTCTTATGGATGAATTAAATGAAGCAGTGCTTAGAAAAGTGATTAGTAAGCGTCCTGAAAATTCTCATAAAGGGACTTTTGGGCGTGTTTTAATCATAGGCGGGAATCAACAGTTTGGTGGCGCGGGAATTTTGGCGGCTTCTGCAGCGGTTTACGCGGGGGCGGGCTTAGTCACTGTGGCTTGTGCGAAGGTGAATCATGGGGCTTTGCACGCTCGTTTGCCGGAGGCGATGGTCTTGGACTCGGCGAATCTTGCGGCGGTGAAAAATCAGATTTTGCTTTCGGATGTGGTAGTGATTGGCTGCGGCTTGGGCTTGGAAGCACTGGGTGTGGACTTGCTGAAGCTGGTTTTGGAAGTGCTGGATAAACGGCAATTTTTGGTGATGGATGGGTCGGCGATTAGTTTGTTTGCGGAAAATAAATTGACTTTGCCTGTTTCTGAAAATGTGATTTTCACGCCTCATGAAATGGAATTGCAACGCTTATCGGGCTTGGAGATTGGAGCGCAAGAGGCTTTGGCGGTGCAAAAATTTACTGAGGATTTGGGAGCGATCATCGTTGCCAAGTCGGCGAAAACGAGAATTTTTGCGCCTAAAAAAGTGACTCAACTGTTGACGATTGGGACGGCAGCGCAGGCGACGGGTGGTATGGGTGATACGCTAGCGGGAATAATTGGTGCTTTCTTGGGACAATTCAAAGGAGAGCTGAGCGAAGTTGTCGGGGCGGCCACTTATTTACATAGTTTGATTGCGTCAGATTTGGCAAAAGAGGCTTATGTGGTGTTGCCAAGTCAAATTATTGAACTTTTACCGAAATTTATGAAAAAATATGAGAGAAATTACTGACGTAAATAAAAAAAGTTGTAATCAGCTAGAAAAAATGCTGACGCAAAGTTTTTGGAGCTATTCGTCAGTGATTTGGTCAGTTTATTTTTAAAAATAAAGGTAGAAATGAGGAAATCAAAATGAATGCAGTGGAATTAGTGCAAAAAGCGTTACAAAAAGCAGAAGGAATCCGACCAAAGGTGGGCGGTTTTCCTTATCTGGCAGAGTGTTTGCGGCAGGCCGGGGTCTTGAAAAATGTCTGGACGTTGCCTGCGGCGCAAAGTGCTTTTTGGACGGTCAAAGGGTCAATTGTGATGACGAATGTGCCTTTGGTGACGGGAACTTACGAGGTGCCTGCCTTTGATGAGGAGGCTTTGATTCGGACTTTGCGAGCGGATCAAGCGGGAAAAATGACGTTTGGGCAATTTTTGCTGGCGGCTTGGGAGGCTGGTGTGACGCATTATGAGGTGGATTTTACGGCACGGACGGTGACTTATTTTGGCGCAGATGATGCTTTTTATAAGGAAGTTTATCCGGCGGTGGATGTGGATTAGAAATAAATGTGTTTTTGCGAAGAGTCACTGCTGAGTTTGGTGGCTTTTTTTTGACTATTTGAGATAAAGGTGTATAATTTTGTTAGAGAACTAATGATAGTTAATAAAAACTACGCTTTGTAGTTTTTGAAAAGGAGATGAAATGCTTGCTATTGGACGGCGCTATCTGAATTTTTGGCCAGTTTTTTGGGCATTTTTTTTGTTGGTGATTCAAGTGGTGACGAACCTTTGGCTTCCAACGATTACAGCTGATCTTATCAATCGTGGAATTGCTGAGGCGGATATGAAGTATATTTGGTCTATGGGGGCAATAATGCTTCTGGTGGCTCTTTTGAGCTGGTTTTCTGCGATTGGTAATGTTTATTTTGCTTCCAAACAGTCGCAAGGTTTGGGAATGAAATTGCGGCGAGATTTGTTTAAAAAAGTACTGTTTATGGATGAGCGGCATTTTCAGGATTTTGGCGATGCGACGCTCATCACGCGGACGACAAATGATGTGACGCAGCTGCAAAATCTCTATCAAACAATGTTGCGGATGATGTTAATGGCGCCAATGATGCTGATTGGGTCAATTTTTATGGCGTGGAAATTGTCACATGATTTGATGGTGGTTTTTTTAATTGCTTTACCAATTTTAACGGTCGCTGTCGCGGTTAATATTGCGATTGCCATGCCACGTTTTCGCTCAATGCAAAAGAAAATTGACAAAATCAATTTGATTTTTCAGCAGGGGCTGACGGGAGTACGAGTGATTCGTGCTTTTAATCGGGATGCGTACGAGCTTGAAAAATTTGACCATGCCAATCGTGATTTGACCAAGACGAGTCGAGTGGTTTTGACGACAATTGCCCTGCTGATGCCGATTATGACGGTGATTTTGAGCTTTACAAATGTTGGAATTGTCTGGTTTGGGGCGAAGCTCATTGGGCAAAATTTGATGGGAATGGGATCATTGGTGGCTTTTTTGACTTATGCCACACAAATCTTGATGTCCTTTATGCAACTTTCGGCGGTGGCGGTCATGGTACCGCGAGCGCAAGTTTCAGCGACTCGAGTTCGTGAAGTTTTGAACCGTGTGGACAAAATTACTGACGAAAATGCTGACGTAATTGTCAACCCAGTTGTCAACATGAGAGAAAATACTGACGCAATTGTCAACCCGGTTGTCAACATGAGAGAAAATACTGACGTAATTGTCAACCCAGTTGTCAACATGAGAGAAAATGCTGACGTAATTGTCAACCTAGCTGTCAACATAGAAGAAAATACTGACGTAAATAAAATGCCTCGTTTGGAGTTAAAAAATGTCAGTTTTAAATTTGACGAGGCGCAAAGACCAGCTCTTCAGGATGTGTCAGTGAAAGTGAAAGCTGGCGAAATGCTTGCAATTATTGGCGGAACGGGTTCGGGCAAGTCGACTTTATTGAATCTGTTGGCGCGGCTGATGGATGTGACGCAAGGGTCAATTGAACTTGACGGGCAAGATATTCGTCAGATGCGTCAACAGGATTTGCATGAAAAAGTGGCACTGACCCAACAAAAAGCGATGCTGTTTTCTGGAACGGTGCGCTCAAATTTGCGGTTTGGCAAGGCTGATGCCAGTGATTCTGAAATGTGGCAAGCGCTAGAAATTGCGCAGGCAGCAGATTTTGTTAGGGAGCAAGGAGGCTTGGATTTAGCGGTTGAGCAAAATGGCGCTAATTTTTCAGGAGGGCAACGCCAGCGGCTCTCCATTGCGCGCACGCTGATAAAACCTGCAGAAATTTATCTGTTTGATGATTCATTTTCGGCGCTCGATTTTGCTACGGATAGCCGATTGCGAAAGGCGTTGAACGCTTCTGTGCGGCATCAAGACAAAATTAAAGTTCTTGTCGCACAGCGCATTGCAACGGTCATGAATGCACAGCAAATCTTAGTTTTGGAAAATGGGCGCACTGTGGGCCTTGGAAATCATGAACAACTGGCACGAACTTGCCCACAATATCAAGAAATTATGCGTTCACAATTGTCCGATGAAGATTTGGCAAAAATGGGAATAAGCCTTGAAAATGAGGAAATCTCATCAAAAACTCATGACAGAAGTGGAAACACAGGCCCTTCACAACTGATGAAAGGAGGAAAGCGCCAATGATGCGTGGAAATTATCTCAATCGTGGTGGAAAAGGCGCAGGACGCTTTCAGAAAGCCCGACGAGCGCAAAATTTTTTCCCGACAATTGTGCGGTTGTTCAAATATATGCGCCGTGATAGGTGGGGCGTCATTTTTTCAATGCTCATTGCGACACTCGCGGTCATTTTGTCAGTCCAAGCACCCAAAATCCTTGGAAATGCGACAACAGTCATCTTTGACGGCGTAAGCCAGAGTTTGAAAAATCAGACCAGTATCCAGATTAACATGACAAAAGTAGGGTCAATTTTGCTTTACGTCATGATGATTTATCTGATTGCTTTTGTGGCAGGAATCCTGCAACAGACGATCATGACGCGCATTTCGCAGCGCACGGTTTACGCCTTACGTCGTGAATTTAAGGAAAAAATGAGAAAATTGCCAGTTTCTTATTATGATCGTCATCCTAACGGCGATTTGATGAGTCGGATGATTAACGATATGGACAATATTTCAGGCACACTCAACCAAACGCTGATTCAGTTAGTGACCAGCATTTTGCAGTTTGTCGGGACGATTTATTTTATGCTCACAATTTCTTGGCAGTTGGCGCTAGTGGCCTTTATCACAGTTCCTCTGGCAATGCTTACCGTGCGAATCGTTGCTCCTTTATCGCAAAAATTTTTCGCCGAGCAACAAAAAAAACTGGGCCTTTTAAATAATCAAATCGAGGAAATTTATTCTGGACATACAGTCATCAAAAGCTTCAACCACGAAGCAAGTGCGGAGGAAAATTTTGCCAAACAAAATGAAGCCTTTTACCAAGCCGCTTGGAAAGCACAATTTGTATCGACCTTAATTTACCCCACCATGCGATTTATCAACAATCTGGACTATTTAGCAATGGCGGTCATCGGTGGCATCAAAGTCGTTTCGGGCACGGTCAATCTGGGCGACGTCCAAGCCATGTTGCAGTATACCAATCAATTTGCCCAACCCATCACCAACATTTCCAATATGCTCAATACCATTCAGGCAACCGTAGCCTCTGCCGAGCGAATCTTTGAAGTGCTAGACGAGCCTGAAATGGCCGAGCTTCTCTCAAAACCCAGAGAAAATGCTGACGAAAGTGTAAACTTAGCTGTCAATGCTAGAGAAAATGCTGACGCAAATCAAAAGCACAAACGGCGCACTGACGGAGTCGAAAATCAGCCAGCTTTCATTGAATTTGAGCAAGTTGCTTTTGCTTATCAGGAGAATCAGCCGCTGATGACCTCCGTCAATCTATCGGTCAATAAGGGTGAAATGGTGGCAATCGTGGGCCCAACTGGTGCTGGAAAAACCACATTGATCAACCTACTGGAGCGCTTTTATGAAGTCACTGCGGGAAAAATTTTACTGGAAGGAAAAGACATTCGCCAAATCTCCCGCAATCAACTCCGCAGTAGGATAGCGATGGTGCTGCAAGAAACCTGGCTTTTTTCAGGGACAATCATGGATAATTTGCGTTATGGAAAACTTGATGCGACCGACGATGAAGTGATTGCAGCCGCAAAAATGGCGCACGCGGACGATTTCATCAGCAGTTTACCCCAAGGCTACCAAACCCTGCTCAACGAATCAGCATCCAACATTTCGCAAGGTCAGCGTCAACTTTTGACCATTGCGCGCGCTTTTCTGGTCAACCCTGAAATTCTGATTTTGGATGAAGCCACATCTAGCGTGGACACCCGCACCGAACGACTGATTCAATCGGCCATGAACCGCTTGCTCAAAGGACGGACGAGCTTTGTAGTCGCCCACCGTTTATCTACGATTCGCGATGCCCATCAAATTTTGGTGATGGATCAAGGAAATATCGTAGAACAGGGCAACCATCACCATTTGCTGGCTAAAAATGGCATCTATGCCAAGCTTTACCAGTCACAATTTGCCAAATGAAAAATCAACCGATGACTTTCTTGTGACAAATTTGTCGCTTGTTTTCTTGCATATCATTTTCTTTTCTGAAATAAGAATAGTATAATAAAAATATAAGAAATAGATTAAAGAACAATTCAACCTCTAAGCGAAAGGAGAAAACGATGTTTACAAGTTCTTACAAGTTAGTTAATAAAAAACTTCAACTCACCCGAGTTGGAATGGCGGGCTCTGTGATGACCTTTATGATGCTAACGCTAATGATCCAGTGGCCGCTATTACAGACGCAACGAGAATTTTCAGCATTCAGCCAGTTCATTCTCTGGACAGGGCCGATTCTATTTTCAGTCGTCCTCGCAAGTCTTCACTACGCCATTGCCAAATGGCGCTCCAGTCGCAATGCCACAGGATTTAGCTACGGTGTGACTTATCATTGGACACTCGCAAGCTTACTGCCTGTTGCGGTGATTGCTTCATTGGCCGAGTATTTCATGCTCCAGCCAGCAACCACAGCGGTCTTGCACGCTTCAGGACTGATTGTCGCGCTCATTCTCTATGGTTTACTCCTCATGAGTAGCCAAAAAATGAGGACGCACCGACAAATCCTAAAATTCTCTTACGGCTTTTACGCTCTAGCAGGGCTTTTACAAGTTCTCTTGTTCCTCTTTTGAGCAAAGTTAAATGTGTCTCCTATTCTTTTCCTACCAGTGCTCATGATGCTGGTAGGTTTTTTGCGCCAATTATTGACGGATTCAAGAAAGTTTTTGTTATAATGAGTTAAAAGTAGGCTGAAAGGAGCAAAAATGTTCAAAAATGGAAAACACGATGTTCAGAAAAATATGAGCAAAACACCCGATTTGAAGGAAAATACCGAAGGATTTGACGCCTTTTTTAGTCAAGTTCTGATGAGAATGCCCGCTCAATCGGCAGCACTCATCCGATCCTCTTTAGAAAAAACCAAAGTGAAAGCTGAAAGCTTTGTGAACAAAAATAGCCAGAAGTTTGATCACTTATTTGATGAATTTTTAGTTGGTCTTGATGAAAAAACACGTAAAAAATGTCACGAAACCATTCATTTTGCGACCCTAGCGGCCGCGATTGTGGCCTTTTCTCCGATTCCTTTTTCAGACGCGCTCTTGTTGGTGCCTATTCAGCTGACAATGATGTTGCGCCTGCATAAAATTTTTGGTGCCTCTTGGTCAGAAGGCCTTGCGCAAGGTATCACCAAAGAATTAGTGGTGGTGAGTTTAGGAAGAAGTGTGGTCGGCAACACACTCAAATTTATTCCGGCAGTAGGGACAGTGACGGGTGGTCTCATCAATGCGACTGTGGCAACGACAATTACAGAAACATTGGGCTGGGTCACGGTCAAAATGCTCAATGAAGGTGAAGATATTTTTAACAATGTTCTCACTTTTGAAGGTCAATTCAAAAATTTACTTAAAAAAGCTCAAAAGCTCAAGAAAAAATCATAAATTTCACACAAAAAAAAGACTTAATCCTAAGTCTTTTTCTTTTTTATTTTTTAAAACCATTTTCCAAAATTTCAATGACGGTGAGGATTTGTTCGTCAGTAATCAATTTTTCAGCGCCGTTGATAAGGCAATCATAAGCCGCATCATAAACTCGAGCATAATCGCCAGCTACTGTCGGAATTGTTTTGACGATGCGGTCACCATTTTGATTGTAGTAGGTCAATTGACCAAAATCAGCTGGGCTATCTTGTCCAAAACCTTCTGTGCCAGGAAGTAAGCCGACTTTTAAGTCATTTTCTTGCTGGTCAACGTCATTTTTTATAAAAGTTCCGCGTGTGCCATAAAGTACCCATTTTGGATGAGGTAAGGCTGCGAGTTCTGTCGCGGCAACGGTTGCGCGGAGGTTGGGATAGAGCAAGTTGACTGAGAAGTAATCATCAACGCTGTCATAATCGCGCGTGGCACGAATGTCGTATTGAACCTCTTGAGGTTTGCCAAAAAGAGACACCATTTGGTCAACCATATGGACGCCATGCCCATACCAAGCTCCGTCAAAATTTTCGCCTTGGCTCGCATCAGCTGGACGGAAATGATCCATATTGACCGTGATATCAATTAAATCACCTAAATAACCTGTATCAATGACTTTTTTGATGGTCAAGAAATCACTGTCAAAGCGGCGATTTTGAAAGGGCATGAAAAAGAGTTTTTTCTCTTGGGCAATTGAAACTAGCTCTTGAGCTTGAGCCAATGTTTCGACCAAGGGTTTGTCACAAAGGACATTTTTGCCCGCTAAAAGGAGCTGTTTGGCGTAGTCATAGTGAGCAAAGGCAGGCGTAACGATAACGACTAAATCAATTGTTTCATCGGAGATGATATCGTTGATATCCGTTGAAAAAAGGGTTCCTGTCGCCTCAAGTTCGGCTTGTTCTGGTCGCTTGCCTAGGGTGCGATTGACGATGCGTTTGATGACGATGTTCTCGCGCGTTTTCACAAAAGGGATGTGATAACGATTGGTTGATTTACCAAAACCAACATAGGCAATATTAAGCTTTTTTGTCATTCTTTTTTTGCTCCATTTTTATTCGGAGGGCTTCGATTTTAGCTTGGGTGGCATTTTTGGTATTGATGCCTTTGCCACCTACTGTTGAATTTTTTTCGTGAAATTTTCCGACAGCTTTCTGCCCTTTGTTGTCAAGTTGATATTTTCCCATAAGTTTTTGAGGTAGCAAGACTACCCATTTCTTCCTTTTTCTTTTTTAAAATTAAATGATTTTGCGTTCGTAAGGGTCGCTAGAAATGCCTTCGGCAAGGATTTTTTTCGCCCACTCTTTCGCGCCAAAGAGGGAATGGTTGCGGTAGTTGCCACATTCTTTTTCGGCAACGCCTGGAACATTTTCCCAGCCAAAAGCATCACTTGCAAGCTCTTCGAGTGAAGCTTTGATGACTTTCGCGATTTCTTCAGCGGAGTGTTCGCCCCACATAATCATGTGAAAACCTGTTTGGCAGCCAAATGGTGAAAAGTCAATCATGCCAGCGATGCGGTCGCGAATGAGGCTTGCCATGCTGTGTTCAATCGTGTGCAAAGCCGCCATGCCAATAGCATTGGCGTTGGGTTGGACAAAGCGGACGTCAAAGTTAGTGATGACGTCGCCACTAGGGCCAGTTTCGCTGCCAATCAAGCGGACATAAGGCGCCAAAACGGCGGTGTGATCGAGTTGGAAAGATTCTACTTCTGCCATAAAATTATCTGATACTGAGACTTGCTATGTGAGCTTGCTCGCTTCAGTATCCCTCCTTTATTTAATTTTCTGATTCTATTTTACCATTTTTTAAGTAAAATCTTTTTTTATTTTCATTGGAAAGTGATAAAATGACCTTAGAAAGTTTTTATAAAGGAGAAAAAGCATGACTTTAACAGATACTTACACGCTCAATAATGGCGTAAAAATTCCCAAAGTTGGTTTTGGCACTTGGCAGTCGGCAAGTGGTGAGGAAGCTTATAATGCTGTGAAAACGGCGTTGGATGCTGGTTATCGCCATATTGATACGGCGGCAGTCTACAAAAATGAAGAATCTGTCGGAAAAGCAATCGCTGATTCAGGAATTCCGCGTCAAGAGCTTTTTGTCACAACAAAACTCTGGGGCGTTGGCACGACTGAGGATGCGGCAAAGGCGCTTGATGAATCTTTGGAAAAATTAGGACTTGATTATGTCGATTTGTACTTGATTCATTGGCCAAATCCAAAGGCTTTTCGTCCGGATTTTGAATCTCGTAATGCGGCAGTTTGGAAAGCTATGGAGGCGGCTGTAAAGGCTGGTAAGACTCGCGCAATTGGTGTTTCGAATTTCCATCCGCATCATTTGAAACCTCTTTTGAAAGTCGCTGAAATTAAACCAGCGGTCAATCAAATTCTGGTCAACCCAAGTGATCAACAAGAAGAAATTGTCAGCTTCAACATCGACAATAATATTTTGACCGAAGCTTATAGCCCGCTTGGAACAGGAAAGATTTTCACTGTGGAAGAGTTGGTTGATTTGGCTAAAAAATACAACAAAACGGTGGCTCAACTTGTCTTGCGTTGGTCTTTGCATAAAGGTTATCTGCCTTTGCCAAAATCAGTTACAGCGAGCCGAATCAAGGAAAATGCTGACATTTTCGATTTCGATTTGAGTATTGAGGATATTGCGCTGATTGACGGATTGCATGGTAAAGCAGGGCTTGCTACGAATCCAGATGAAGTTGATTTTTAAGAATATTTACTGACGAAAGCTCTCATTTGCAGAGAAAATACTGACAGAAATGAGGAGAAAATGAGAAAAATACTTGTTTTGATCGATTTTCAAAATGATTTTATTGACGGAAGTCTGGGGACAAGTGAGGCGCAAGCGATTGTCCCTGCTGTGCTTGAAAAATTAGATCAGTATGCACCTGAAAATCGATTGGCAACTTTGGATACTCATTTTGAGGATTATTTGACGACGCAAGAGGGGAAAAATCTTCCCGTTCTTCATTGTCAAAAAGGAAGTGTGGGCTGGCAAATGCGTCAAGAAGCGCAAGTTGGCTATGCCCAAATTTTTGAAAAATCAACTTTTGGCTCAGTGGAACTGGCAGAATTTGTCCGCTCAGAACAGATTGACGAAGTTGAATTGATTGGGATTTGCACGGATATTTGTGTGGTGACCAATGCGATTTTGATTAAAACTTACGCACCAGAAGTTAAAATCAGCGTTGACGCTGCCTGCTGTGCAGGTGTTTCTCTTGAAAAACATTTGGCAGCTCTTGAAACACTGCGTTCTTGCCAAGTTGAAATCAAAAATGCTTAAAAAAGTCAGAGAATTTACTGACGTAAAGTTTCGTCAGCAAAAATTACTGACGAAATGGAAAATTCAGTTATCAAATGAAAAAAGAATGAAATCATTTCATTCTTTTTTTATTTGATTCTTAAATATTGTCCGACCAAAATCAAATCGCTTGAAAGGTGGTTCCACGCTTTGATTGAGGCGACAGGACTTCCTGATTTTTGCGAAAGCGCCCAGAGGGTATCTCCAGAAACAACTTTATGAATTGTGTTTTGCGTGCTTGGTGTTGCCGCTGGAGCTGCTGGGGTAGCCGTAGGCGTACTTGTTGTCCCTGCGGTCATCGAAACAATCAGATTTTGCCCGACATAAATCAAATCTGAGCGTAAATTATTCCAAGTTTTGAGTTGAGCGACACTGGTTTTGTAGCGCATGGCAAGTGTCCAGAGGTTATCGCCAGATTTGACAGTAATTCTAGTTTGCGCGCTTGGTTTGGCTGGGGTGATTGAGGTTGTCGGTGTTGTCGTAGCGGGAGCTTGGGCAGGTGTTGTGGGCGTTGCCGTTGCTGAGGTTGCACTGCTTAGGGTCAATTTTTGTCCGATATAAATCACCGTGCCTTGCAGGCGATTGGCGCTTTGGATTTGAGAAACACTGATGCCGTAGCGCTGAGAAATGCCCCACAAAGTATCCCCTGATTTGACGGTGTAAATTGTGGTGCTGGTAGTTGAAGGAGTGCTTGTCGCAGGATTGGTGGCTACGGGGGGAGTTGCCGTGCCGCTTGCTGCTACGGAGCCGCCGTCAAAACGCGTCAAATTGTACTGTGAAATGATGCGGTTGAGGGATGAGCCGTAATTGGGATCAGTGGCATATCTTCCAGTCAATGCTGCGGTTGCCATTTGATAAGTTGCAGCATTTGCACGCCAAGCCTTGCTATAATAAGGCCCGCTCCCAAAATTAGTTGTTTTCAAAACGTAGGCATTGTCGCGGAAACTCTCGATGAAAGAAGGATAAACTCGAAACGGCATATCTTTGGTAATCCACTTGCCGTTGAGAAATTCCTGCGTTTTAAAAATGACGTTCTTTCCTTGATAAGAGCCTTGAATCCCAAATAAATTGTAGTAAGGTGCTCTAGCAAGCTGGCTGGTTCCCCAATTACTCTCCAAAATCGCCTGAGCAATCATGACAGAAGGATAAAGTCCATTTGCATCGGCAATTGGTTTTGCGGAACTTGCGATATTTTCGATAAAGGCAGCTGAGGACGATGTAGAGGCCTGAACAACTGATTTGTCTTGCTGAATGAGCAAATCGTGGACAGTCGTTAAACTGCCAGCAATCAAAACGGCACCAGCGAATTTGGAAGCAGGCTTATGAAAAGTAATTGGTTTTTTTGCCTTCTTTTTGAGGTGTCTATTTTTAACTTTAACGCGAGATACGGGCATAAGGGAAACTTCCTTTCTTGAAGTGATTTAATCGCAGATTAGTGCTCTCCCTATTTTAACATTTGTATTCTATAAAATGATAACAAAATGACAAAAAAATGAGAAGAATCATGTCAATTCTATGGCGTTTTGTAAACGTTTTTCTTGGAAAAGCAAAATTTTGCCCCCAAAACTTGGGAACGATTAAAAAATAGAGAGAAAATGCTGACGCAAATTTACGTCAGTAAAAAAGTAATTTTTTTGGACAAAACAGCTCATTTTGTCTTTCACAGAGCTGAAAAAGCTAAGAAAGCTGGCAACACAACATCTTGTAGTGCTTTACATAATTTAATACTATATGTTGTGTTAAGCTGAAAAATTTGCTAAAATAGAATTCAAAAGTCATGAGTCGAAGGGGAAATAAAATGAAAACACAAGTCAAATATCAAGCTACCGAAACAGAGGAAATCACTGTTATCAAACGTGATGGACGGTCGGTTAAATTTGACAGCCAGAAGATTTTTGACGCTCTGACCAAAGCTGCTGAAAAAATCGAGTTGACAGACTTATCGATCCTTTCAGCACTCACTGAAAAAGTCGTCGGTGAAATCTCAGAACGTTTCTCAAACAATGTCAAAATTTACGAAATTCAATCCATCGTTGAACAAGAATTATTGGAATCGGGCGAAACAAAACTTGCTGAAGAATATATCAGCTACCGGGCCAATCGTGATTTAGCGCGCGCAAAAGCAACAGACATCAATTTTACCATTGAAAAACTCATCAATCGTGACCAAACCGTTGTCAATGAAAATGCCAACAAAGACTCTAACGTCTTCAACACCCAGCGTGACTTGACCGCAGGAGCAGTGTCTAAGGCGATTGGGCTGAAAATCTTGCCCCCACACGTGGCCAATGCTCACCAAAAAGGGGATATTCACTACCATGATTTGGACTATTCACCCTTTACTACAATGTCAAACTGCTGTTTGATTGATTTCAAAAATATGTTTGAAAATGGCTTCAAACTTGGTAACGCCCAAGTCGACAGCCCTAAATCAATCCAAACTGCAACGGCTCAAGCCAGTCAAATCATTGCCAATGTCGCAAGTAGCCAATATGGTGGCTGTTCTTTTGACCGTGCCGATGAAGTCCTTGCACCTTACGCTAAGCTCAACTATGACAAGCATATAAAAGATGCCCAAAAATGGATTGAAGATCCAGAAAAGCGTGAAGCATACGCGCGTGAAAAAACGACTAAAGACATCTATGATGCCATGCAGTCTCTTGAATACGAAATCAATACCTTATTCACCTCAAATGGTCAAACACCATTTGTTACTGTTGGTTTTGGACTTGGAGAAGACTGGTATGCGCGTGAAATTCAAAAAGCGATTTTGAAAGTCCGTATTGGTGGACTTGGTTCAGAACATCGGACAGCCATTTTCCCTAAACTCATCTTTACACTCAAACGGGGACTTAATCTGGAAGTAGGCACACCAAACTATGATATCAAGGCGCTTGCCCTCGAATGTTCCACTAAAAGAATGTATCCAGACATTTTGAGTTATGACAAGATTGTCGAATTGACTGGATCATTCAAAGCCTCTATGGGTTGCCGTTCCTTTTTACAAGGCTGGAAAGATGCGCAAGGCAATGAAGTGACAGCAGGGCGTAATAACCTCGGCGTTGTGACGGTCAATTTGCCCCGGATTGCCCTTGAAGCTGCTGGAAATAAAGAAAAATTCTGGGAGATTTTCAATGAGCGCATCGAAATTGCCCATGATGCCCTTGCTTTTCGAGTGGAACGTGCCAAAGAAGCCCAACCTAAAAATGCACCAATCCTCTTCATGAATGGCGCTTTGGGCCGACTTGAAGCTGACGGTGCTGTTGATGACCTTTACAAAGACGAACGTGCTACGGTCAGCCTTGGTTACATTGGGCTTTACGAAGTGGCAACGACCTTCTATGGGCCAACATGGGAAAGCAATCCTGAAGCGAAAGCTTTCACACTTGAAATTGTTAAAAAAATGCACGAAGACTGCGAAGCGTGGTCTAAGGCATCGGGCTATCACTACTCTGTTTATTCCACACCTTCAGAAAGTCTGACTGACCGTTTCTGTCGGATGGACAAGGAAAAATTTGGTTCAGTGGCCGACATCACAGATAAAGATTACTATACTAACTCTTTCCACTATGATATTCGCAAAAACCCAACACCATTTGAAAAATTGGAATTTGAAAAAGATTATCCTGTTTATGCCAATGGTGGATTCATTCATTACTGTGAATATCCAGTCCTTCAACAAAATCCAAAAGCACTGGAAGCCGTTTGGGACTTTGCGTATGACCGTATTGGCTATTTGGGAACAAATGCCCCAATTGACCATTGTTACGAATGTGGTTTTGAAGGCGACTTTACGCCAACTGAACGTGGTTTCAAATGTCCACAATGTGGCAATGATGACCCTAAAACCTGTGATGTTGTTAAACGAACTTGTGGCTACCTCGGCAATCCCCAAGCGCGCCCAATGGTTCACGGACGTCACAAAGAAATTTCTGCTCGTGTCAAACATATGAACGGCAGTGTTGGCGCACTTTCTAATGGTGATTTGATTGATTCAGTTGAGGTTGACGAAGCAAAATCAAAATATTTTGTGGAGAAATAAAGCATGAACAATCCAAAACCAGGCGAATGGAGAGCTGAAGAGCTCTCACAAAACTACATTGCAGATTACAAACCCTTTAATTTCGTTGATGGCGAAGGGGTGCGCTGCTCGCTCTATGTATCGGGCTGTATGTTTCATTGCGCAGGCTGCTATAATCAAGCGACATGGTCATTTCGCTATGGCACACCCTACACTCAAGAGTTGGAAGAACGCATCATGGCAGATTTGGCACAACCTTATGTGCAGGGCTTAACACTGCTTGGTGGCGAACCTTTTTTGAACACGCCCTTCTTGCTGCCACTTATAAAGCGAATCCGTCGTGAATTGCCAGAAAAAGACATTTGGTCTTGGACAGGCTATACTTGGGAAGAGTTGATGCTTGAAACTGATGATAAGTTAGAAATGCTTGATTTACTCGATATTCTTGTTGACGGACGTTTTGAATTATCTAAGAAAAATCTGATGTTGCAATTTCGAGGCTCTTCTAATCAACGGATTATTGATGTCCCTCAATCACGGGCAGCAGGTGAAGTGGTCATTTGGGAAAAACTTAATGACGGTGAGCAAGCTTTTGAGCAAATTCATAAAGAAAAATTGATTTAGATTGAACTGACGGATTGTTGAACGAGAGAATTTACTGACGAAAAGTCAAAATCATAGAGAAAACGCTGACGGAATTTTCGTCAGCGTTTTTTCTGAAAGATTTTTGTGAAATCAGGCTCGTCGTCATCGATTTGGAAATTTTTTAGTGCATTTTTGAGAGGCAAATGTTGCTTTTTCCCTTTGAGATAGGCTTTTTGCTCAGTCTGACTCGCGGATTTAGCGTGCTTTGACACCGGAGTTGCGGACGGTGAAGTCACCTGTTTGGGCTTAGGTTTTGGGGCAATTTTGACCCGTTCAAGTTTTTCTTTGGGAAATTGATCATTAAATTTTTCGATAATTGTGTCCAAACCAAAATTTCGCCCAATCCAAAAAGGTGTGCCAGTCTTTTTGCAAGCGGCTTTCGCAAAACTAATCGAGTGATGAGCCACGTTGAGATTGCGCATCACGACAAAATCAGCCTTGGCGACCAATTCATCAATTTCCTTGCGATTCGGTTTTTTCTTGTCAAAACCAAGGAAGAGCACATTCATCTTTGCCAGTTCCGCCTTCAAATCTCCCCAGTATTTTGCTTCTTCAATGACTAATATTGTTTTCATTTGCTTTTCATTTTTCTAGTTAAAAAAACGAACCAAAAGGTTCGTTTGAATGATAGAGAGGAGGGGATTCGAACCCCCGAAACGCTTACGCGTTTACACGCTTTCCAAGCGTGCTCCTTCAGCCTCTCGGACACCTCCCCAAGACCCTTCTATTATATCAAAAAAAAGATCATTTTTGCTAATAAAAGCATAAGAGAATTTACTGACGTAAATTTTTTCATGATTTTTCCAGAAAAAATACTGACGAAATCCAAAAAAAGTAAAATTTTTCACAAGTCCGTATTTCCAAATGAAAAAAGTGGAAAAAGCAAGCGATTTTCTGCTATAATAAGGCTTATGAATAAAATTCTCGAAGTAGAAAATTTAGTTTTTAAATATGAAAAAGAAAGTGATGTCAATCAGCTTAACGGTGTATCATTTTCTGTCCAAAAGGGCGAATGGCTATCAATCATTGGCAAAAATGGTTCAGGGAAATCCACCACTGCGCGCCTTATTGATGGACTTTTTGAAGAATTTGAAGGCACAGTCAAGATTGATGGAGAGAGCTTGACTGCTGAAAACGTCTGGCAACTGCGCCAGAAAATCGGAATGGTTTTTCAAAATCCAGATAATCAATTTGTCGGTGCGACTGTTGAAGATGATGTGGCTTTTGGGATGGAAAATCAAGGCATTCCCCGTGACGAAATGCTCAAACGTGTTGATGAAGCCCTCCTTGCGGTTAATATGTTGGACTTCAAAACGCGGGAACCTGCCAGACTTTCAGGTGGTCAAAAACAACGTGTGGCAGTGGCTGGTATCATTGCGCTACGTCCAGAAATTATTATCCTTGATGAAAGCACCTCGATGCTTGACCCAACTGGACGTGCCGAAATCATGCGCGTGATTCACGACATCAAAGAAAAATATCACTTGACCGTGCTGTCCATTACCCACGACCTCGATGAAGCCGCAAGCTCTGATCGCGTTTTAGTCATGCGCGCAGGCGAAATCATCAAAGAAGCTGCGCCAGCCGAACTCTTTGCGACCAGTGAGAACATGGTTGAACTCGGTTTGGACGTCCCCTTCTCGTCAAATCTAATGAAAGATTTGCGGGCCAATGGTTTTGATTTGCCTCAAAAATACCTGAGTGAAACCGAATTAGTTGAACTTTTAGCTGAAAATTTGCGAAAATAAATGCTGATTGAAGCATCAGCAGAAAGTGTGTTCATATGAACGGAATTGAGAGAGAAAACTGGCCTTTAAAAATTAAAGCTTCGTGGTGGAAATTAGCACTCACCTGTCTATTTTTTATCGCCGCGTGCCTAGTTGCCATTCTTTTTAGCCATTCTATCTTTATAAAAATAGGCTGTGTTATCGGGATTATCTTTTTCGTCTGGCTTTACATTCGTAGCCTAAATCTTGTTCGAATTTATGCAGATGAAACAGGGATTACGGCCAATTCAGGAGGTGTTTTTGCCAAAAATCCTGTCGGCCCGATTGCTTGGGAAGATATGATTGATTTGCGCCTTGAGCGGGTTGTTGCAGGACGTAGCACGCAGTATTATTTAATTTGTGATGTTCTCCATCCTGAAAAATACATTCTCGCTGATGAAAATGATAAACGCTATCGGCAACTAAAAAATTTACAAAAATGTCAAGGCTATCGTGATGAATCATTGATTTTCAAAGTTTTGCTCAATGGGACAAACATCAATCGTAAGAAAGCCTTGGAAATACTAAAAGAAGAACGTGCGCGCCACAATCAGCCAATACTGGATGACAGTGATCGCACGAGCAATCAAGCTAAAATTACCAAAGTTAATCCGAGAATCTCGCGGAAATGGCGGCTGGTACTTGGACTAGCAGGGCTCTTTGTCCTATTTGCATGGCGATTTTCGGGTAATCAGCTCGGACGCTCCCCATTAACAATCGGTGATGCTTATGTCGTGAGCGCCAAGGCCGACTCACAATTTATCTTTGCCTTCGATGTCAATGCCCACGCCGACAGCTCTTACGTTGGTTTTCATGAAAATGCGACAGCAGCCGAAGTCAAAAAACTTGCCAACGCACTTTACGACAGTCCTGAAGCAGGTGATAAGCTAGAAAAATCAGGCTTGAGCGCACAAGATAACGCCTTTGATACAGAGATAAAAACCAGTGCAATATGGGCAAATAAGTATTTCATCACTTTTAAATTTGCAGATGGAAAATATGATAAACTCACTGATTTCCAGAAAAACGCCCAAGGAAAAATCAGCGCCACACTCTCAAATGAAAATGGTGCAAAAATAAAAGTGCTTGTTAGCAAACAATAAAAGTTTATTTGAGCAACTCAGTAAAAATGAAAAAAGAAAAATGATTAAATTTGAAAAAGTAAATTACACCTACCAACCCAACAGCCCCTTTGCCAGTCGAGCCTTATTTGACATTGATTTAGAAGTCAAAAAAGGCAGTTATACGGCGCTGATTGGCCACACAGGCTCTGGAAAATCAACCCTTTTGCAACATCTCAACGGTCTTTTGCAACCAACACAAGGGAAGGTCACTGTTGGGGATATCCTTGTGACCTCGACCAGTAAGCAAAAAGAAATCAAACCTGTCCGCAAAAAAGTGGGCGTTGTTTTCCAATTTCCAGAAAGTCAACTTTTTGAAGAGACCGTCCTCAAAGACGTGGCATTTGGCCCTCAAAATTTTGGCGTTTCTAGCGAAGAAGCCGAAAAAATTGCCGCCCAAAAGTTAGAAATGGTGGGACTTGCCGAAGAATTTTGGGGAAAATCTCCCTTTGAACTTTCTGGCGGGCAAATGCGCCGTGTGGCTATTGCTGGAATTTTGGCGATGGAGCCAGAAGTGTTAGTTCTTGATGAGCCAACAGCAGGGCTGGATCCCAAAGCGCGCATTGAAATGATGAAGCTTTTTGAAAGCATTCACGCTGCGGGGCAGACCGTTGTTTTGGTTACACACTTGATGGATGATGTGGCTGATTACGCGAACTATGTTTATCTTTTGGAAAAAGGACGCATCATCAGCTCAGGAAATCCATCTGACGTTTTCCAAAATGTTGCATTTTTGAAAAGCCATGAACTCGGCGTTCCCAAAGCTACCCAATTTGCTGACCAATTGCAAAAAACAGGTGCCATTCAATTTGATAAGCTCCCTATCACACGAGCAGAGCTTGTTTCAGCGCTTACGAAAGCCAAAAATTTTCCAGAGAAAATGCTGACGGAAAAACAAAACCAAAAACCTCAGCCAACAAATCCGTCAGTAAATTCGGGAGGTGAAGACTGATGCAAAATATGCTTATGGGGCGCTACATTCCAGGGAATTCCCTGATCCACCGCATGGATCCCCGCTCAAAACTTTTAGTTATGCTCGCCTTTGTGGTCGTCATTTTCTTGGCGCATGATTGGCTCGGTTACTTGTTATTATTGATTTATACTTTTGCGGGAGTCTTTTTATCTAAAATTTCTGTGCGCTATTTCCTCAAGGGGCTGCGCCCAATGATTGGACTTATTTTGTTCACAGTGATTTTCCAGATGCTGTTTACAAGCGGCCCACACGTCATTTTTAGCTTTTGGTTCATCAAAATCTCCACAGAATCGCTCATCAATGCTGTTTACATCTTTTTTAGATTTGTATTGATTATCTTTATGTCGACAATTTTGACCTTGACCACACCTCCCTTGACTTTGGCAGACGGGATTGAGAAAGGGCTGGCTCCCTTGAAAAAAATCAAAGTTCCCGTCCATGAGCTAGGGCTGATGTTGTCCATTAGTTTACGCTTCATCCCGACCTTGATGGACGACACTACCATGATCATGAACGCACAAAAAGCACGAGGAATGGACTTTGGCGAAGGCAATCTTCTCCAAAAAATCAAATCGGTCATTCCAATTTTGATTCCGCTGTTTGTTAGCTCTTTTCGTCGAGCGGATGATTTAGCCGTAGCGATGGAAAGCCGTGGTTACCAAGGCGGAGACGGTCGCACCAAATATCGCCAGCTCAAATGGCAAAATCGGGACAATCTCTTAGTATTAAGCATCATCATTATGGCTGCCCTCTTGATTCTATGGACAAGGATGCCATAAAAGACAAAAAGCGGAGAAGAATATGATTACTTTGAATGTAAATAGTCTAGAAAACGCCGAAATTTTCTTTAAAGAACTTGGTTTAGAAGAAGAAATCGCCCTCAATGAAACCTACGATCCAATTTTGGAGACACTCGCTCTCCCAGTCGAAATTATTGATGAAATTCATGACAAAATCCTCGCACTAAAACTTCCGGTTAGCCCAATCACACCAAGTGTTGACGGCAAGCATATGTTCAGCTTTATTGCGCCAGAAGGCAACACCTTTATCGTGATAGGTGAGTGGGTTGAACAGCCCTACACCAGCGAGGCTCGCACGGAATTTTTGACCAACATCAAAGCACTCAAACCCTTATCTGCTCAGCAGTTGGCAACTTTGCCAGCAGAAAGTTTGATTCTTTTTGGACGGGTCACTTGCCCGTGGACACGTCGCTTTGCTCGTCAATTACCCGCTTTTGCTGACCAGACGATTTACTACGTGGACACTGAGAATACCGATCTTGATTTGGATTTACAAGCCTTTAGAAGCACTTACACTATTGCCACTGTCCCAAGTTTTATTAGAAAAAATGCTGACGGAACTTTCCGTAAGTTTGATAACAAAAAAGAAAACTTATCAGACTTTATAAAATAAAAAACAGAACATTCGTCAGTAAAAAAGACAGCATGAGCTGTTTTTTTTCGCCCAAAATTACAAAATTTGCTATAATAAAACCAATACAAAAAATAAAGACAATTTGTAATTTACCGAAAAATTTAAGGAGAACATATGGAAGCACAAAAATTATCTGCCCAAGAAATCATTCAATTCATCGGCTCAGCCGAGAAAAAAACGCGAGTAAAAGTCACGCTCTCAGGAATGCCAAGCTTTAAAAGCGCAGGGTTTCTCGCTGAGAATGGCCGACCTAATTTTAAAGCATTAGCCAACAAAGGCATTCAAGTGCTCGGTGATTTCCACACCCATTACAGCCTAAAAATAATCATCGGTGACTGGCAAGCGGTAAAACCTCTTCTTCAGGGATTAGTTGAAGATAAAGACTACACCATTGAATTTGACGGCAGAAATTCCGCTGTGCCTCTCCTTGACACCCGCGCCATCAATGCACGCATCGAACCCGGAGCGATTATCCGCGACCAAGTGAGCATTGGGGACAACGCCGTAATTATGATGGGCGCAATTATCAATATTGGCGCAGAAATCGGTGAAGCAACCATGATTGACATGGGAGCAGTTCTTGGCGGTCGAGCAACCGTTGGAAAAAATTCTCACATCGGAGCAGGAGCTGTCCTTGCAGGCGTCATCGAACCCGCCTCGGCCGAACCCGTCCGTGTTGGTGATAATGTTCTTGTCGGCGCCAATGCCGTCATTATCGAAGGCGTCCAAGTCGGCTCAGGTTCCGTTGTTGCCGCTGGTGCCATCGTTACCCAAGACGTCCCAGAAAACGTGGTTGTCGCAGGCGTTCCAGCTCGTATCATCAAAGAAATCGATGAAAAAACTCAACAAAAAACAGCCCTAGAAGACGCGCTGAGAAATCTGTAAAAGTGACGATATTAAAAATTTTGACGCTCAATGTCAAAAATTATATTGATTTTAAAAGTTTTGGGAAAGAAACAGCCTTCATAAGTGAAAGAAATCTGGAAATTTCCGAACGAATGATAAAACTATCGCCTGATATTTTTGTCTTAACGGAAGTTAATCCAGAACGCTTTGAAGCAGCTAGAACTAAATTGGAAGCCCATCATTTCATAATCTATTATGCCAAACACAATGGGAGCACTAAATCATGTGTCCTTATCGGAATAAAAGATACAGAAAAACTGAGAGTCACAGCGCACAGTGAAGAATTTCCAAGCTACCCCAATAAAAAGCTCCTATTATCTCATAAAAAATTTAATCTTTTAGGTCTTCACTGCGCTGCTAGCTCTGTTGCGGAAGAATTTCATAAGCCACTCTTGCGATGGATTGAGAAAAATAATACCAATGCGGAAGATTTTTTAGTCATCGGTGACTTTAATTTAGACACAGATTATGATGATAAATACGCACGTGACTATTTTGAGGAATTTAAAAAAATGGCTGAAAAATACGACGCTTACCATACTGTGAAGCCAAAAAATAGACCAGAAGAAAGAGCGACTTTTATTGCCGGCACTCGCATCGATAGAATCTTTACTAACCTAGCAGTTGAAAGCCTTGAGCATGATAGAAAAACTTTCAGAGGCTTAACAGACCACTATGCCGTAATCGCAACACTAAAAATAGGACTATAAATATGTTAGATTTAATCAAAACCCGCCGTACACTTCACCAAATCCCCGAAATCGGCCTTCAAGAATTTGAGACACAACAAGTTTTGTTAGAAATCATTCATCAATTGATTGCTGATAAAACCTACATCGCCCTCAAAACTTGGCGCACGGGTATTTTGGTCTTCTTGCAAGGAACAAGCCCAACCAAGACAATTGGTTGGCGTACAGACATTGATGGCTTGCCGGTCGAAGAAAAGACAAAGCTCACATTTGCCAGTAAAAATGGGAAAATGCACGCCTGTGGTCACGACATCCACATGACAGTAGCGCTTGGTCTGCTCGAAAAACTCAGCCAAAGCCAACCCAAAGAAAACCTCCTTTTCCTCTTCCAACCCGCCGAAGAAAATGAAGCAGGTGGAAAACTGATGTATGACGAGAATGCCTTTGGTGACTGGCTACCAGATGAATTTTACGGCTTGCACGTCCGACCAGATTTAAAAGTTGGCGATATTGCAACCAACCGCCACACTCTTTTTGCAGGAACTTGCGAAGTCGAACTGACTTTCACAGGTACAGGAGGTCATGCAGCCTTTCCCCACACGGCGAATGACGCATTAGTTGCCGCAAGTCACTTTGTCACACAAGTTCAAACCATAGTCAGCCGAAATATTGACCCACTTGCCGCCGCTGTAGTCACTTTTGGCAAAATGGAAGCTGGAACCACTAATAACATCATCGCGGAAACCGCCTTTCTCCACGGAACAATTCGCAGTTTAACCCAAGAAGTCAATGAATTAACTCAAAAACGTTTACGCGAGCTTGCCCAAGGAGTAGCTCAATCTTTCAATATGAAAATTGATCTAAGGCTCAAACAAGGGGGCTACTTACCCGTTGAAAATAATCCCGAGCTGGCTCAAAAGCTCATGACTTTTTTTGAAGCTCAGCCAGAAGTTAACCTGATTGATATCGCCCCAGCTATGACCGGAGAAGACTTTGGTTACTTGCTAAGCAAAATCCCGGGAGTGATGTTCTGGTTAGGCATAGACAGTCCAGCTCCTCTTCATTCTCAAAAAATGGATCCCAACGAAGCAGCACTTGAATTTGCCGTCAAAAATATCAGTAAATTTTTGGATTTTAAGACAAATAACGAATAAAAAACTTTAAAATCGCCTTTCGGCGATTTTTTGTACCATATTAGGGTCTTTTACTCGAATCCAATGATTTTATGAAAATGTAAGCAGCCTTTATAATTTCTCCTAATGGAGATAGCGAACAAGTGTTCCAATGCTTGCTATCAGTGCTTTGGCAGACTTTAAATAAAAAAATTAATGAATAATCGAGTTTATTCTTGACAAGATTAAGGAAACTTGATATACTAAGATAGTCGTTTGAGAGAAACGCAGGCGTGGCTCAACTGGATAGAGTACCTGACTACGAATCAGGCGGTTGTAGGTTCGAATCCTACCGCTTGCATAAACAAAATATGGCGTAAGTCATTTTTTTGTTGGAATAGCTAATTGAATATTTGCTACGGGAAGTAGCTCAGCTTGGTAGAGTACTTGGTTTGGGACCAAGGTGTCGCAGGTTCGAATCCTGTCTTCCCGACTACCGACTAACCCTAACTCATCTTTCGTGGATGAGTTTTTTTGTTCAAAAATAAAAAGTTTGTAATTCTTGAAAGTGTTATCAAGATGTGATAAAATGCAAGTGAATAATGCGAGGCTAGAGTATAAATCGAAAGAGCACGCATGAATGAAAGGAGCCACAATGGCATATAAATCACATAAATTTGGTAAACGCAATGGTAAAAAACACTTTAACGCAGTAGGTGTAAGAACAGTCGCTAAACCACAAACAAAAGAAGCTAAAAAAGAAGAAAAATAAACTTTGAGATAGCGTTTAGCTATGCTTGGTCAAATTTCAAATCTAAACCTTTTTCTAACTCATCTGCAAATGATGAGTTTTTTTGCTCCAACAAGTGCTGATATACTGTGTATATCAGGTCTTGACAGAAGTTCAATGAATCAAGGTAATTTTTGTTAGTGCTCTTAGAATATCAAAAATAAAAGAACCTCAGTTAACGGTTCTTGAACTAAATGTTGCCACCGACTTTTAATCGGCTACAATGGGATTTGTTGACGCAAGTCCTTTTTTATTTAATTTAATTATCTATAATTAAATTAAATAAGTTATCTTTAATTTTGTCAATTCAAATTGCAATTAAATTTGCAATTCATCCTTTGAATAGCTCATAACTTAACCGTTATGAGTCTTTTTCTTTTATATCTAATTATTTGATAGTAATCTAGATTTTACTTGTCTATAGATATGGACAAATAAAAGTAGTGAACCACATCAAAAAAAGATAAAATAAAGATATAAAAAGAGAACGGATACAGGAGGGTGAGATGTTTTTAAATACAAGCGAACGCCAAGTATTGAGTCTTCTAAATTTTGAAAATTATGTTGTAGCTTCAGTATTAGCAAAGCAGTTACTTGTATCTGATAAAACAATTAGAAGAATGATAGCCAAGATTAATGAGGAGTACTTAGCATACTTTGATAATACGCTAATTATTTCTCAATCAGGCAAAGGTTTTAAGCTGTCAAATGATTTTAAAGGAAAAAATATTTATAAATATTTAAAGGTCATCGAACAAGAAGACAATGAATTATACAGGATAATGTTAACAATTTTATTTAGCCACCCTTATAAGAGGAGGGATGATGTTTTAGAAGCTGACTATTTATCTGCTAGCGCTAAAATAATCAAATTAAAGAAAATCGAAAAATTTTTTAAAAAATATAATCTTATTTTTAAAGCTGAACAACACTATGTTTGGATTAATGGGGAGGAAGATAGTATTAGAAAAGCGATAAATAGTCTGATACTGTTGACAAATAATATGAGTCTTCAACTTTTCGAAGGAGATAATAACTTCATTAATTCTCAAGTTGAATTGATTGAAGAACAAATGAATCAATATCTAAGCTATCCTTATGATTGGACTATTAAACTCTATCTCTCTACGCTTGTAAAGCGTACAAGAGAAGGAAAGGTTACTTGGGACATACCGAAAATAACGAATATAGAAGAAAAACTTGTGTCTAAAAATAAGTTACTGGCAAATTTGGCAAAAAAAATTATTCAAAACTTATCACAATATCTTAATATTTCGTTTGATGAAATAGAGCAGATTTTATTCTTTCAGACACTATATGCCATTAATCTCAGTAGACAAGAAAGCCTGAAAGTTGATGACGAATTGGCGCACGAGATTATCAAACATATAATTCTTAGTTTTTTTGACAAATCAGATTTCAGAAATTTGAACCAAATTGATAGACTTCAAGAGGACCTGTACCAGCATATTTTACCTATGATTTCTAGATTAAGAGTAGGATTACATGTCGAAAATAATTTATTAGATGAAATTAAATTAAAGTACAATCATACTTTTGTAAAACTATCAACAATAATTGTTTCAATAAATAAAGAACTTGCTTTTGAAACAAAAATTGATGAAGCGGAAACGGGATATCTTACTCTCTATTTTGAAAAATTTTTTTTAGAAAGTACAACTAACAAAAAAGTGTTGTTGGTGTGTTCAACTGGTATAGGGACTAGTGAGTTATTACAAATCAGAATTAAGAAGAAAGTTCCGAACTTAAATATTATTGGGACAATGAGTAACCGACAGGCTGAAAAAAATAAAGAATATCTTCAAAAAAATACGGATTTAATACTAACAACAATTGATACTCCTATAAAAGAAATTGGAGATGTTCCAATTATAATGATTAGTCCGTTATTAACAGAAAATGATATTCAAAAAATAAACTATATTTTAGAAGATAGTGGTGAACAATGATGACAGAAATAGATTTGAAAAAAGTGATTCATAAAAATTTGATGATTATTCCATCAAAATCTAAAAATAAAGCAGAGGTTATTAAAGAATTAGGAAGTTTACTTGCTAGTAGTGGCTATGTAAATAATGCTCAAGAATTTATAAGTGATGTCTACCTACGTGAAGCGGAGGGGGTAACAGGTATTGGGCAAGGCGTTGCTATTCCGCACGGAAAATCCCCATCCGTTAAAGATACAACAATTGCTATCGCTGTACTGGAAAATGAAATTGAATGGGAGACTTTAGATAGTGAACCAGTCAAAGTAGTTATTATGTTTGCTGTAAAGGATATAGATGCTACAACAACCCATATTTTATTATTGCAACAAGTAGCTCAACTTCTAGCACATGATGACTTTCTTAAAGAGCTAGTTCAAGTTACAAATGTCAATAACTTATATCAGTTATTGACAAAAATTGATTAATGTGAACATGGCAATTTTGCCAAAAAATATTTTTATATAAAGGAGACCTACAAATGGTTTTAGTAACAGGAAAAGAATTACTCGATGTCGCAAAAGAACAAAACTTTGCAATTCCAGCATATAATTGCGGTTCGGGGCCTTTGTTAAACGCTACACTACAGGCGTGTGAAGAAGATCAAACCCCCTTTATCATTGCAATTCATCCAGATGAGTTGAGCTTTTTGGAAGATAACTTTGTTGCTTCATGTATTGATGCAGCTAACAAAACTAAATTACCAATTGCCATCCATTTGGACCATGGAGCTAGCTATGAACAAGTTATTCATGCTATTCAACTCGGAATGACATCGGTTATGATTGATAAGTCTTTGGCACCATTTGAAGAAAATATTGCAATTACAAAAAAAGTTGTCGAAGCAGCACACGCTGTGGGAGTTTCGGTAGAAGCGGAGTTAGGAACGATTGGAAACACTGGTAATAATGTTGAAGGAGGAAACCAAGAAGTACTTTATACAAATCCTGCTCAAGCTAAAGAATTTGTTGAGCGCACAGCTTGTGACTCGCTTGCTGTAGGAATTGGTACCTCTCATGGTCTTTATCCAAAAGGTTTACAGCCAAAATTAGCCATTGATGTTTTGGGGGAAATTGTCAAAGAAACTAGAATTCCTTTGGTTCTACATGGTGCATCAAATAATTTGGACTCAGAAATCGAAGCCGCTGTTACTCATGGTATTAATAAAGTAAATATTTCTTCTGATATCAAAATAGTTTTTGCCGAAAAATTACGAGAAGAATTAAATGATGGTAACTCCGAAAAACGAGAACCTAATGTGCTCTTCCCAGAGCCGATGAAAGAAACTGAAAAAGTAGTTCATCATAAAAACAAACTGTTTGGAGCTATTGATAAAGCCAAATATTATTTCCAATAATCACTAAAAATTCCCTTTGACGTCACTTAAATCAAAGGGACAATCTAAAACGCATTTAGTGAACGGTCACTTTAAGAAGGAGAGGTCACTTATGAATATCGTCGGAATTACAGCTTGTACGGCAGGAATTGCACATACCTATATTGCAAAAGAAAAATTAACTCAAGCAGGGATAGAACACGGACATAGGATTCGCATTGAAACTCAAGGTTTGGCCGGAATTCAAGAAAAGCTTGATTCTAAAGAAATTTCAGAGGCTGATGTAGTAATTATTGCTGCAGACATCAAAATTAGCGGTCGTGAACGATTTGAAGGTAAAAAAGTTGTAGAAGTACCCACAAGTTTAGTGGTAAAGTCTCCTAATAAATTAATTGAAAAATTGGAAGAAATAAACCAAGGAGCGTAACATGAATACTTTAAAAACTATAGGTTTCAAAAAACATTTAATGACAGCTATTTCCTTTTTTCTTCCTGTTGTATGTGCTGCTGGGTTTTTACTTGCAATTGGAAATATAATGGGTGGTAAAAGTATAGTTGATTTTTCAAAATCATTTGCTTTTGCAGATACGCTATCGACTATGGGGGGATATGGCCTAGGGTTTCTGCCAGTAGTTGTTTCAACTGCGATTGCATATTCTATTGCGGACAAACCAGGAATAGCTCCTGGTCTAATTGTCGGTTTTGTAGCCCATGGAATCAATACTGGTTTTATTGGCGGAATTGCTTCGGGTTTTGTGGTAGGGATAATTACCTTGATTTTCTATCAAAATATAAAAGTACCGAAATGGATGGAAGGGCTTATGCCTACACTTATTGTTCCATTTGTCTCCTCTTTTCTTGGAGGAATGGTTATGTACTATGTTCTTGGTACACCAATCAATTATTTAGTAAAAATATTAACTAACTATTTAATAAAGCTTGATCCATCACAACTATTAATTTATGGATTAATCATTGGAGTTTTGTCTTCTATTGACTACGGGGGACCCATCAATAAAACTGTGTTTGCTGTTGTTTTTACAATGTTTTCAGAAGGTATCTATCCCCCTCTTACCGTTTTAATTGGTGCATCTATGATTACGCCATTTGGGTACGGATTTGTGTTCTTTTTGCAAAAAGTATTTAGAAAAAATGTTTTTGATAAACAAGATGCAGAGACTTTAAAATCAGCTATTCCTATGGGATTCTGTCAAATTACTGAGGGGTGTTTTCCCATTATTTTCAAAAATTGGTTAAAAAATATGATTGCAACCGGAATTGGTGGTGGCGTATTTGGAGCAGTAGCAATGTTCTGGGAGTGTGATAGTCATATCCCTGCATCTGGGATGTTTGCAGTGCCAACTATGACAGGGAATCATGGTTTACTTTTTGTCCTTGCCCTTGCCATTGGGTCATTAGCACAAGCAATAACTTTTATTATTATAATGCAACCTGTTGACCCAAATGAGATGATTGAATTCGAAGAGAAAGAAGAAGAAATTGATCTTAAGGATTTCAAAATTTCATAAGGAGAATAAAATGGGGTATGAAAAAAATATAGAAAAATTTTTAAAAGATTCAAAAATAGCATTTACTCAACAAGAAATAGATAGTATAGACTATGCAGATTTTGGATTAAATAATATCCGAGAAGAAGGATTAAATCTGATTGTCTACATTAATAATGAACGTTATTGCGCTAAAGAAATGGCATTGTTAGCAGGGCAAACTTGTCCTGAACATAAGCACCCCCGCAGAGGCCAAAACCAGGAGATTGAAGGAAAAGAAGAAACCTTCCGTGTTCGCCAAGGACGAGTTTATCTTTATGTAGAAGGAGAAAACAACGTAGCAAAAATTTCTGCTAGATTGCCAGAAAGGAATAAAGATCTGGTTATGGATTGCTTCTTACAAGCTTGTGGGAAAGAACATTCTCAGCCTGGTTTGATTGCCCATATTGATCAAGGAAGTCAATATACAAGCTCACGTTATCAATCCCCCCTTCGTCAAGTCGGGGCTCAATCTAGCATGAGTCGTAAAGGAATTCTTTATGACAATGCAATGATGAAGTTTTTTTGTAAGACGCTAAGAGGGAACTTATTAATGATGCTCATTTTAAGGCAAGAGCTGAGGCTACCCAAGAAATTTTTATATATATTGAGACCTACTACAATATAAGAAGAATGCATTCAGCTCTAGATTACAACTCTCCAAAAGACTTTGAAAAATCAGTATTTAGTTTTTCGTTGACTTTCCACATGGGCCCAAATTTATGGGTGTACGACATGAATGAGATAGGAATATCTCATTTTTTTGTATAATAAAATCATCAGATTGAATTAGTCTAATGGTTTGAAACCTAGAATTAATGGCGTTTTTTATGCTGATTTTTTCAATCCGTCCTCAAAAAATCTTGACAGACAATGCCGGAAAACAATACGACTTCAAAAAATATTGGAGTTAAACAGCTTATGCACCAGTTTTTGTGTTCAAACTTTCGTAGTATCACTCTATTAGAATGATATGGGGTTAGTTTTATCTTCGAGGCGAGGCTCAACAAAAGATTTTTTTTTGACCACATTATCATAGAATTTAATTAGAATACGCATACAAATTTAATTTTATTGCATTGTATGTTTAATTTTGATATAATAATTTATAAATATTTTTAATTCCTACCTTATAGTTCTTATCAACCTAGTGATAGGCTCTTGAGTTAGTGTATCCCTTCGAAAACACGAATTTACAAAAAAATTACCTAGAAAGAAAAATTTTAAAATGAAAAAACCTACACAATACACACTTTTGGCAACCGCAGCTCTTGGGATTGTTGCAGTTGGAACACATGCCAAAGCGGCAGATGTTGCGCATGGTACTACCATTAATAATTCAGTTATAATTGATCAAAATCTTAATAGATTGATCACAGCAAGCGGCGGAACTTATATCATTGACGGTAAAAAAGTATATGATCCCTCCTCGGGCCAAGTCATTGTAGCCCCACCAGTTACACCTCCTGCTACACCAGATCAACAAACACCAAATCAACAAACATCAACTGTAACGCCAAGTGCTACACCAGCTGCAACACCAGTTGCAGTGCCACAAGCAAATCAACAAACATCAACTGTAACGCCAAGCGCTACACCAGCTGCAACACCAGTTGCAGTGCCACAAGCAAATCAACAAACATCAACTGTAACGCCAAGTGCTACACCAGCTGCAACACCAGTTGCAGTGCCACAAGCAAATCAACAAACATCAACTGTAACGCCAAGTGCTACACCAGCTGCAACACCAGTTGCAGTGCCACAAGCAAATCAACAAACATCAACTGTAACGCCAAGTGCTACACCAGCTGCAACACCAGTTGCAGTGCCGACTAAAACAACCACTAAAGTAACAAAAGCACCAACTGCAACACCAGTTGCAACTCCCGAAAACGTACCAACACCAAAAGCACCGGTAAAAACTCCAGTTGCAATACCAGCACCACCAGTTGAATTTGTACCGAAAAAACGTATTCCATCAGCTGCAGTAGCACCTAAAATACCGACGCCAACTGCTACACCAGTTGCAACACCAATTGCTACACCAAAAGTACCATTGATTCCAACTCCTTTGCCACAAACACCCAAAGCGTTCGCAACACCTACAGCTATTTATGTAGTACCCTTAAAAGTATCTGTGCAAGCAGCAGCACAAGACGGAACTTTGACACAATATATCCAAAAACCATCAGTATTATCAACAAATAGTGGCAAGTATGATGATGATAAATTTCCGCTTCGCAAACTTGGCACAATTTTTACAAGCCGTATCGGAGTAAATAAACCAGTTGCTACGCCAACTGCGACACCAGTTGCTACGCCAACTGCGACACCAGTTGCTACACCAACTGCAAAACCAGTTGCCACACCAACTGCAAAACCAGTTGCTACGCCAACTGCAAAACCAGTTGCTACGCCAACTGCAAAACCAGTTGCTACGCCAACTGCAAAACCAGTTGCTACACCAACTGCAAAACCAGTTGCTACACCAACTGCGACACCAGTTGCTACGCCAACTGCGACACCAGTTGCCACACCAACTGCAAAACCAGTTGCAAATCCAGCACCAAAAGTTGGTGCTATAAACGGACCAATCGTTAAACGTTCAACACTCGCAAAGTTGCCATTAACAGGCAGTAGAGAAGGACTCAAATTTTCGACTATGGGAGCACTTATTTTCGGAATTACTGCAACTTTTGTAGCAAGAAGGAGATATGTTGCAAAACATGATCGCAAATATTGAAAGCTCAAGTTGCTCAAAGAATAAATAAATCGCTACAAGATTGAAGCTGGACTATTATTAATTAAGTGGAAAGATATATAAACTAGATAGCTCGTAACTTTATAGTTATGAGTTTTTTATTTTTCAAAATATAAAACACTTATAATGTTGTACATCTTGTTAAAACGAGCATTTTGTCTTGTTAGGTTTCAGACTATATGATAAAATCATTAGTATAAAGTAAGTGAAAAATGAGAATTATCGTTGAAAATTCATTATTAAGATTTATTGAGGGAAAAGGTAAATAGACTACCTATATAACCTCTACTCTGTACCAAACTCGGATAATCGATACTGATAAACTAACATTTTAGGTAATAGCCAAAGGCTGCTAAGTATATAAGCCGTATTTATCAGGTGCAATGTAAGAAAGGTTGAATAATGATTATTAAAAAGGTAGCTTTAAGTTTGTTAGCAGTGACTGCTGGCTCAATATTTATAGTTCATAAGCTTTCAATTGCTAATCAATTAAAAGCACATGAACTTCATGAGACACAGCCTAGCTTAAAATCAGTTACAATTAAAAGTGACAAAAAAGATGTTTCCACATCTGACTCCCATTCTTCAAAGTCAAATACTTCCTCGCAAGAGCAAGCGAAGAATCAAGTAAATGAAAAAGATCAAATTGAATCCTCCCTTCCAAAAACTACGATTCAAAGTTCAGAGGGTTTAAACTTCAATGGGAAGCATTACGATATTAGGGGGGTTTCTGGTCTAGGACATGTCCCTGCAGATGAATATGTTTATCAGTGGCTTGATTATACAGAGCACTTACATCTTTTAGCTGAAAGAAAAGGCCAAATTGGTATAGATGTACGAGAGGTAGCTGTAGGTTCAAAGATTATAGTAAATAATCAAACATATACAGTTTATAATGTCATGAGTGGTGTTACAAACGACGAAAATGCTTATAACAGCTTATCAATAGGAGAGCCAGTGATTACTATTCAATCTTGCGATTCAGAGGATGATGATGCTACATTAACAATTTGGTACGCTGCTTAAACATTTGGATTGATAGCAAATAAGCGGATATGTATACAAACAAATCAGCTCACAACTGTTAAGTTGTGAGCGTTTTTTATGTGTTATATTTAAAGGAAAAGAGCGGCTCTTAACTTAGGGTTATAAGCGGAAGGGAAAAGATGAAAATCGGATATGCACGTGTTAGCACATTGCAACAAACATTGGAACATCAAATTGAAACTTTGAAAGAGGCAGGAACTGAAAAAATTTACAGGCGCTACTGTTGAACGAACTCAATTTTATATTTTGTTGCAGTAATTAAAAATCAGGGGATACTTTAATTGTCGCCAGAATGGATCGCTTTGCAAGAAACACTCGAGAAGCGCTAGAAATCGTTCAAGAGTTATTTGCTCAAGGCATCAAAGTTCATATTTTAAATATCGGACTCATTGATAATACACCAACAGGTCAACTAATTTTTACTGTTTTTAGTGCCTTTGCTCAATTTGAACGAGATCTCATCATAACGAGAACTCAAGAGGGGAAAAATTTTGCTAAACTTCATGATCCCAATTTTAAAGAGGGACGTCCAAAGAAATTTTCTGAAGAACAAATTCAATTTGCTTATGAATTGAAGCAGCAAGGAATGACATACAAGATGATTGAGCGAAAAACAGGAATAAGTATCGCTACTCAAAAAAGACGATTTATGAAAGCTTTAAAAGATAAAGCGGTTGACAAAGAAGTTTGAAGTGTTATAATGTAATTAACGAAGATTGTAGTGAGCATATTCTCACCACATAAACCGAGGGACTGCCAAAAACCCTCGGTTTTTTTATTTTTTAATAAAAAAACGTCCCTCTGCCAAAGGGACGAATAGTGGATTAAAGGCGCTTATGTCGGTTTTTTAACCAGTCCTTGACCAGCTCAAGGATTACTCCAACCACTATTGGAGCGACAACTGATACGAAGATTGTTATGAGCATAAACTCACCTCCTTTCTAAGGCAAAATTGCATCAGAAAGGTGCGCCACTAATTATTATAGTATAAAATTGCTTAGCTACCCTACCTCTCAAATATTGGAAAAACAACGAAAACCAGACCTAAAAAGCTCATGGGGGTTGCTTTATAATCTATTTTTTGTATGGCGATTTATTCAATGTTAGTCCAATATTGGGAGAAAATATCATGTCACTTATAATTGACACAAGGAGTTTTTTGTGGTATTTTTAATGTAGTCACATATATATGACCAAAGGAGTTGATTACTTGAATAACGTAAGAATTTTTAGAGAAAAGGAAGGATTATCACAATTTGCCTTAGCTAAAGAAATTGGAGTAGCCAGGCAAACAATAAATTTAATAGAAAACAATAAGTACAATCCATCATTAGATTTATGTATAAAATTGGCAAAGAGATTAAATTCAGATTTAAATGAACTATTTTGGGAGGAAAAAGCTGATGAAAAATAAAGAACCTTTGAGAATACGGATAATCAGAAAATTTTATGGAATTGCTGGAGATTATGATGAATATAAAGAAAAAGAAGTAAATAGAATAGGAAATAATGCTTTTATGGGGTTATGGTGGTATTTTCTTATTGCAAGTTTTATAGCACTCTTTTTCGCATTTAAATACCCAGTACAAACATTATGGGTTTATCTTGGGAGTAATATACTTGTTGGGCTATTTGCCGTAAGTCTATATCTAATTATTGCCAGTCAAAAGAGTAGGTTGAATGATGTTGAAGTAGAAACATCAGACTTAAAAGTAGTTAAGAAAAAAGTCTTGAGGGCCGGGGTATTGGCTGGCATTCAATTTGGAATAAGTATGTATTTTTTAAGGATGCTAATGCTCTATGTAAGTGGTGATGGAAATATTGTTTCATATTTCCACTCTCCAAAGAATTTAATCATGTCAATTTTACAAGCAATATTTTTTGGCGGATTTATCTACGCTATAGGTCGATTTAGGATAAAGAGAGCTACTAAGTGACAAACCAAAAAAGAAATCAATTTCACGTTGCTTGAGAAGCTTGAAAAAACTCATAACCGTTAAGTTATAAGTTTTTCCATTTTTTATATCTATCCATTTGCTTACTATTGCTTTATGTCGTTTTATAATTTATACTTGAGTCAGGTATAGATTATGTGTGAAAGGAAGTATGGGATGATTAATTTCTGTTCTATATGTTAGGTGTAAATGAAATGACTCTAATTGGTATTGTTTTATTAGTTTTTATTGCTTTGGTGATAGCTATAATTCGATTCTTAATTAAATTTTTAAAAAATAAAAGTGATTAAGATATGCCTTAAACACTGTGTTGTTGATTATAAGTAAAAACTTTGAACTGTACTATTAAAAATGGATAGAAAAGAAAATTCCATAACAGGAATAAGTGTTGCCACTCCAAAAGAAGATTTGTAAAAACAACAAAGAATAAAGTAGTTGACAAAGAATATTGAAATGTTATAATAAAAGTAACGAAGATTTGTGGGAGTGGTATCTCACAAGACAAGCCGAGGAACTGCGAATTTCTCGGTTTTTTTATGCAAAAAAAACGCCCAGTTCTGCGAAACTGAGCGAATGTGGACTAATGGCGCTTATGTCGGTCTTTCAACCAATCCTTGACCAGCTCAAGGATTACTCCAACCACAATAGGAGCGACTACTGATACGAAGATTTGCAGAAGCATTATCTCACCCCCTTCCTAAGGCATTTCTGCATTGGTAAGGTGCGCCACTGATTATTATAGCATAAAAACAATCATCTATCATATCTCTCAAATACTGAAAAATTAACGAAAAAATGACTCATAATGGTTAAATCTGATGTGACCCCCAAAAGTTAGACCAAAAATCTAACATTTGGAGGTCTTTTATTATGACAAAATACTCGCCAGAGTTTAAACTAAAAATTGTAAGGGAATATTTAGAAGGGGAAATAAGCGCTGCTGAGTTGGCACAAAAATACAACATCTTGTCTTCTGGGGGAGGGAAGGTTGGATAAAAGAATATCGCCTCAGGGGAAAGGCTGCTTTTCAAAAAAATTCTAAAGAGAAAAAGAATTATAGTACCGAGTTTAAAGAAAATGCAGTAAAATTATACTTAACAACTGATTTTACCTATCAAGAAGTTTCCTGCCAGCTAGATATTCGTACTATGGGGCTACTTTGTACTTGGGTAAATCAATACAGAAAATATGGAGAGATTCCTGAACCAAAAAAACATGGTCGAAGACGGAATATGGAGTTAAAAAATCCTATGAGTGACGTATCTAATTCCTCAGATGAAGCATATTTACAACATATCAAAGAACTAGAAAAAGAACTTCGCTATGCCAAAATCGAGGTCAAATATTTAAAAGGGCTACGGAGATTGGGAAACAAGGTTCCAATGAACAAAAAGCAAAACTCATTCACAATCTCCGAAAAAAATTCAAACTCAAAGAAATCTTAGAGATTACAAAGTTTCCTAAAGCGACATACTTCTATTGGAAAGCACGCTTTGAACGCCCTAATACAGATGAAAGTCTAGAGCAAGAACTTCTCTTAATCCATGATAAAAACCCTAATTATGGATATCGTCGGATGGTACAAGCATTAAGACGGGAAGGATTCTTTATCAATCATAAAAAAGTTCAACGTTTAATGAAAAAGTTAGGAATTTGTGTGTCCTCCTACTGGCATAAGTCACGGAAGTACAATTCGTATAAAGGAACTGTAGGTAGAATCGCTAAAAATAAACTTCGTCGTCGCTTTTGGACTAGCATTCCTCATCAAAAAATCACAACAGATACGACAGAATTCAAATATTATGAAGATGGGGTTCAACGTAAGCTTTATCTTAACCCTTTTCTTGACCTCTTTAACAACGAAATTATTGCATATAATATTTCTAAAGCTCCTACTTATCAATCAATTTCAAATGCCTTAGAACAAGCAGTACAAATTACCTCAGATTGTCAATACAGACGTACTTTCCACTCTGACCAAGGATGGGGATATCAAATGAAACAATATTCTATACTCCTCAAGAAAAATAAAATATTTCAATCTATGAGCCGTAAAGGAAATTGTTATGATAATGCGGTGATGGAAAATTTTTTGGGGTTACTCAAGCAAGAAATTTATTATGGTTATGTTTTCTTGTCTTTTAAAGCACTTCAAACAGCCCTTAAAGATTTTATTTATTATTATAATCATGAACGAATTAAAAAGAAATTAGGCTGGAGATCTCCAATAGAGTATCGTCTGTGCCACGAAATAATAAATAAATAAAGATTGATAAAAATTTGACTTAATAATATCTATTAGATAAAATCAGGCAATACAGTATATATTACTATGAACAATTATAAAATATATTTTAGTTATTCATACAATAGTTTAAAGGAGGAATAAAAGTGTGGTATTTTGAAGAAGATAACACAAGCCCAATAATCACCGGCAAAAAGCAGGCTCAATCAAATCATGGGAATATTAATCTTAAGCCCTTGCCAAAAACTGCCGTTCTTTTGTATATGAGGGGGTTAGAATCTATAAAAGAAAAGTATCAACTTGAACTAATTTCGAAAAAATTTCCTAGATTTTTAAATTCTTGCCCAATTTATAAAGTTCCAGAGAGTGAAGTCTGTTTATTAGATGGGGGACGTGGTGCCCCAATGGCAGTAGATACGATTGAAGTCCTCAAATCATATGGTGTTGAGAACATAATTTCAATAGGTTTAATGGGTTCAATAGTAGGGGGAGTTGATGTAGGTGATATTGTAATCCCAAGTAAGGCTTATGTAGAAGAAGGGGCATCATTACATTATTATAAAAAAATTGAATATAGCACACCAAATTTAGAATTATTAAATGTAATTTCTGAAAAAAGTCCTGACTCAATAGTAAGACCAATTATTACCACAGACTCAATATATAGGCAAACTTATTATAAAGAAAAGTTATGGAGAAACAAAGGTTGTGTAGGAATTGATATGGAAACGTCAGCTTTATTTTCAGTTGGAAGGTATTTAAGTATGAACGTTTGCTCAGCGTTAATGGTCTCTGATAAACATCCCATTGATCAATTTCAAGAAAGTTGGGGATGGAAATTAACTGAAAGTCAGCGACAAGAATTTTTAGAAAATATGCTTAATATTATATTGTTAACTTTTAAAACAAAAAAGATGAGGTAATTTCTCATCTAAAAGTCCAACTTTTGGGGTTCACATCAGTTTTCTATAAAAGGGGTTCTTTTTAATAAAAATATAAATTATATGTGTTGTCGTCGAATTTTTAATCGATTCATAAAGAATGCTAACGGTGGAAATATGATGAATGTAGATAAAGCGTGGACGAAGTCGAAAGGAACGCCAGAAAGGTAATACCCTAAAAAGCCGCTGGTTCCAAAACCATAGATTATTCCTGAGAATAGAGTAATGCAGATTCCGTAAGAAAATACACCAGTCACAAGTATCGTGATAATCATAATCCATAAACTATTTGTAAGCCCTAAAAAAAGGGAAAAAGCAAAAAACATTGCAGTGATTGGTTTAACATTAGGGAGAAATGCGAACCAAATTCTAAGAGTTGAGCACAGCGCTGCTAAAACAGCGATTAATGCTAGGCGGTGTATTAAGTTATTGTTCATATTATAAAGTTTTCCTCTGGTTATTTGCTATGTGAGATTGAAGATTTATCTATTTTTGTATGGATTGAACAATCGTAGTTGATTAAATAGCTATTTATAATCAATTGATGAGTAGATTTTGTTACTTGTATGAGCATTAATAATAAATATCACCTACTCCTGAGTTTTTATTGACAATCCGTGCCAAGGTGAAAAAATAATCTGAAAGTCGATTGATAAACTTAAGGAGTTCGCCTTCTTCTTGGTTTAGTAAAACGAGGTGACGCTCTGTTCGTCTTGCGATTGTTCTGCAAATATGCAAAATAGAAGCTCCTTGTTGACCATTCGGTAATATAAATTGGTTGAGTTCGGGGAGTAACTCACTATATTTATCAATTTTTTTCTCTAGTGATCTAGTGAATTTGCTTGTTATTTTTTCTGGTTTAATCCCTTGAAGATCACTTGAAAAATCAAAAAGTTGATGTTGTATCTCTAACAATTCTAAAGTGAGTTCTTTTTCTTTAGTGAGAAAACTGATTGCTAAACCGATGTAACTATTAAGCTCATCCAAGTTTCCTAGAACTTCAAATAGTTGATTTGACTTAGCAAGAAGTTTCCCGTCAAATGTTCTTGTCTTCCCTGTATCACCAAATCTTGTATATATTCTCATTTTAAGTCACTTTCTGCTTCTTGAAGTAAGGCAAATTCTTCTTCGGGTGCTCCTGCGACGAGATGTTTTGAGCTATAAAGAAGATAATAGAGAATAAAAGCAAATAAAACTGCAGTTGCAATGCTAGCTGCTTGGGTGTCAACGGTAAATGTTGCAACGATTGCAATAAGGGATAGGAGGAATGAAAGTCCTGTAGTGATAATGCCACCCGGAGTTTGGTAGACACGTGGCATATTTGGTTCTTTAAACCGCAGTATAATATGAGAAAGGTTTAGCAAAGCATAAGAAACAGTTGCACCAAATACAGCAATATCTATCAATTTATCACCTGCAAAAGTTGTACCTGCTGTAACTTGTAAATAACTTGCTAACAAAAAGCCGATACTTCCAGGGACAACTAATGCCCATACAGGTGTTTTTTGTTTGCTTGTTACAGAAAGAAATTTCGGTAAATAACCTGCTCTAGAAAGGGCAAAAAGTTGCCGTGAATAGGCATAGATGATGGAAAAGAAGGAAGCGATAAGTCCCGCCAGCCCAGCGTAATTGACAAAAGTTGCGATGTTCTTATCACCAATGGCTTTAAGCGCATCAACCAAAGGTGCTCCGGAGTTACCGATAACTTTACTACCTGCACCACCAGCTGCTAGCAAAAGAACGGAAAAACCGGAAATTACTAGAACAATCATAGCAACGATAATACCGCGCGGCATGTCTTTTTTGGGATTATTTGCTTCCTCGGCAGCGAGGGGAACGCCTTCAACGGCGAGGAAAAACCAAATTCCAAAAACTAAAGCAGACATAGCCCCTGGAATTCCGTGAGGTAAAAAGCTAGAAGCCCCAAATGTAGAAGTGATTGGTTGGATATTAAAGAGATTATTAACATTAAAGTGTGGAAGCATTGCAAAGATAAAAATAAGAAGTGCCAAGACAGCTATGGCGGTGATTCCAAACATTAGTTTTAAGGCTTCTCCAACTCCGTGAATATGTATTCCGACAAAAATCAGATAGAAAACTAAAAAAATCGGCCAGCCATTTTTTATACCGAATAAACCAAGACTTTCGACATAACCACCAATGAAGACGGCAATTGCAGCAGGAGCGATTGCGTATTCAATTAAAATAGCAATACCAGTAATGTAACCTCCAATTCGTCCTAAAGCACGTCTCGCAAAGCCGTATCCTGCCCCAGCTGATGGCATTGCTGAACTCATTTCAGCGAGTCCAAAAACCATTGTTAGATACATCAGTCCCATGAGGATAAAAGCAATAAGTAGACCGCCCCAGCCTCCTTTTAATAGTCCTAAATTCCATCCAGAGAAGTCTCCAGAAATGACATAGGAAACTCCTAAACCAGCTAGTAAAATCCATCCAGCAGATCCTTTGGCTAAGCTTCTGTTTTTAAAATATTCTTCTTGTGTTTTATCCATTATTTAATACCTCGTTTAATTCTAATCCAGACTTTTTATATTTCAACATATTGGCGAGGAGTTCAGCGATATAGGCTCCTGCTTCGACGACGGCTGTTCCGCCTTTGTGGATATTAGAAACAACATTACGTCTTGCTTCTGGCATTCCAGGAGTAGGGCGATATGCGATATAGGCGGACATTGACTCTGCTGAAACAAGCCCTGGACGTTCTCCAATGAAATAACAAATGACATCGCTCTGCGTGATTTCTGCAATCTCATCCATGACGGCGACACGAGCGTGCTTGACAAAAATTATACTCTCTTCATCAAATGATAGATTGAAGGTTTTTAAGCCATTTTGTAAGCTAGGAATCATATCACGGATATTTGCTTCAATGGCAGCTGAAGACAAACCGTCCCCGACCATGATTTGAATTTTCTGTTTTTTAGGTACTTCTAAATCAATAAGCCTATGACTTTCAGATGAAAGTTGTCTGCCTAAATCTGGACGTGTAATATAGTCTTCTTTATCTTTGCATCTTGTTTCAACTTCTATAAAATTAAATTCTGATAAAAACTCTTTGGAAACATAGGACCAAACGGAGTCTTGGGCTGAGGCGTGATCGGCCCGAAAACGAAGCATTGTCTGTGTTAAATAAGAAGTTCCAGCTCGGCCAACGCCTAAGCGGGCGGGAGTCGTCAGCTTCATGTGACGATAGTTACGCTCGCTATTAGGGGATTTAACGAGAAGTTGAGATTTTAGATCAATTTTTGTTAAATCATCGATATAATTTTTTTTCATTCTAATTCCTTTCTTTCAATAGAAAATAGAGGCATCGCCAGCTTTGGCAGTCAATTTTTTATTCTCCATTATGCCCATTTTTTCGAGCCAATGTTCAAATTCTGCTGTGGGTCCTTTACCAGAAATTTCTCGAATGCTGGCAACGTCATGATAACTGGTTGATTGATAATTGAGCATGACGTCATCTGCGTGAGGTATTCCCATGACAAAGTTAACGTTTGCTGAATTGAGTAGCATCAAAAGGTTGTCAGCATCATTTTGGTCTGCTTTCATATGGTTGGTATAGCAGACATCAACACCCATAGATAAGCCGTGCAACTTACCCATGAAATGATCTTCTAAGCCTGCACGAATAACCTGCTTTCCATCATAGAGATACTCTGGGCCGATGAATCCAACAACGGTATTTACCATAAAAGGGTCAAAATGTCTTGCAAAGCCATAGCAACGGGCTTCCATTGTTAGTTGATCTGCTCCATAATGAGCGTTCGATGAAAGTTCGGAACCTTGTCCTGTTTCGAAGTAGAGTTTGTTTTTTCCGCTATTGATAGCTTTTTCTTCGGCAAGAACTTGTGCTTGTTCTAAATCTGATTGTTCAAAACCGAAAGCGGTGTTTCCTTTTTGACTTCCTGCGATAGATTGAAATATTAAGCCTGTTGGAGCTCCTTTTTCTATAGCTTTCATCTGGGTCTTCACGTGAGCGAGGACACAGGTCTGCGTAGGAATTTCGTACTTACTACGAATCTCTTCGAATTTATTTAAAATTTTGCTAACATTTTCAACGGAATCATCAACAGGGTTGAGACCAATCACTGCATCTCCCGAACCGTAACTCAGTCCTTCGAAAATACTTGCTAGAACACCATCAATATCATCTGTAGGGTGATTGGGTTGGAGGCGAGTGGAAAATGTTCCTCTTTTTCCGATGGTTGTATTAGCAGTTTTTGTGATTTCGATTTTGCTTGCAACTTTAACTAAATCCATATTACTCATAAGTTTAGTGACGGCAGCAATCATTTCGCTAGTTAAACTGTTGGAAATGGCTTTGATTTCGAAATCGCCAGTTGTGCTTGCGAGTAGATACTCTCTGAGGTTTTCGATTGTCCAATTTTTTATTTTTTCATAATTTGTCAAGTTAAGGTCGTCAATGATAATGCGGGTAACTTCATCTTTGTCATAATCAACGATAGGGTTTTCAAAGCAATCTTTTAAGCTAAGTTGGCTAAGAACAATTTTCGCGGCTATGCGTTCTTCGTAACTTGTCGCCGCTATACCTGCAAGTTTATCACCTGATTTCTCTTCATTTGCCTTTGCTAAAACTTCTTTAAGTGAATTGAAACTATATGTTTTGGAAAATAATTTTGTTTTTAAAATCATAGGTACTCCTATTCAAAAATAAGTGTTTTAATAGAAACGGGGAGGACACTGCCGTTTACTATAGGTTTTGCAATATCTAGGTAATCTCCGTCTTTGGCTGAAATTTCATCAAGGCAAATGTAGGGATATCCTCTAGCTAAAGCATTTTGCAAGAGTTGGCCTAGTGCTTTGGCGTTGTCCTCTTTTGTGAGAATAATCAACTTCCTTTTTTTCTTAATCAATTCTGTTAAGTTATTCAGTAAATCATTTTTGAGTTGAATAAGTTCTTTAAAAGTAGGATTTTTAATACCGCTCATACTAATAGCAATGGTATCAAACTCATTTAAATCAAACCAAGGAAGTTTTTCGCTGAGGTCTTTGGAAATTGTTTTTGGAGAAGTGTATAGAACAGGGATGTTTCTTACTGGTAAAGTTGATGAATTATAGCTGATGGTTGAGCCGCTGAGTTGCATAATACTTGTTCCGGCGCCGATTACTGTAGCGCGGATATCTTCTTTTGCTGAAAATTGTTTGAGCGTCATAAGCTTACTCTTTGAAATTTCTTCTGCCAGGATAATTCCCATATCTCCGTATAAATAAGGATTCTCTTGGGGTTCTTTTAATATCTTTGCTATACCGCCAGAAAATGAAATAGCTTCTGGTTGAGGATTTTTTAAACTTTTATTTGTGATGAGAAAATCAAAATAAGGCGAAGGCGTCCCTAGGTTTACGGCATTTTCTAAAACTTGAACAAAAATTTTAGCTAATTGATGAAGAGAGTTGCTGTCGAGTTTTCTGTTGAGAGAAAGATTAAGTTTTTCTTTTTGAATTATTTTTAATGCTTTGGGAGAAATATAATTAATAATTTGCTGACTATCAAATTTTAAGTGACGTCCACCAATGTCAAAACAGGCGGTGTCGGTTACTAGCCCATCCAAGAAACAGGCGAGATTAGTGGTGCCTCCGCCAATATCAAAATTTATGGTGTTTTGATGAGTGAGTTTTGAAAACTTTTCTGCTCCGCTTCCTCGTCCAGCTACAATGCTCTCTAAATCAGGACCTGCAGTAGAAACAACAAATTCGCCTGAAGAAGCAGCAATTAATTTTGCAACCATTTCTGCATTTTCTTTTCTAGCTGATTCGCCAGTAATAATGGCCGCTCCTGATGTTATGTTAGATTTGTTTACATGAGCTATTTTGAGATTATTATCAATGAATTTTTGCAACATAATGATATCTAATAAGTTGTCTTTGGAGTGAGGGGTGAATATAATGGGGCTACGATAAATAACCTCTCGGCTAGTAATGACAATTTGTGGTATTGAAAAGGAGCTTTTTTCATTTTTTATTCTTAATTTGGAGATAATCATCTGACTGGTTGAAGTACCAATGTCTATTCCGATACTTAAAATTTCGTCATCCATAGCATAATTCTTCCTTTCGATTATGGATTTGATAAGTTCATGTTATAATATCTGACATTATACGCCGTTGAAATTAAGTTGTCAAGTATATTCAGAAAATTAGCGTGAATTATAATTTAAATTTAATTAAAAAACAAGAAGAGAGAATCTAGGAGAAGAGTGAAAAGACAGGAGATGCGCGAACTAAAAAAGGATAAAATAATAAGTTAAAACTTTATTGTAGTATTGACAAATGGCTAGATTTTGATATAATGGAAAAGTTGAATATAGCAATCAGCTAGAAAACGCGTCACTATTTTGGGGTTCCATATAAGTAACCGAAGCTATCAGGCGAATCCAAAATACACGCATTCGAGGCTGACAATATTCTTCAAATAAAATATTTGGAGGACATAAAATATGTCACGTTATACTGGTCCATCATGGAAACAATCACGCCGTTACGGTATCTCACTTACTGGTTCTGGTAAAGAAATCGCTCGTCGTAACTACGTACCTGGACAACATGGTCCAAACAACCGTTCAAAACTTTCTGAATACGGTTTGCAATTGGCTGAAAAACAAAAACTTCGTTTTTCTTACGGTGTTTCTGAACGTCAATTCCGTAACTTGTATGTTGCTGCTACAAAAGTTCAAGAAGGAACTGTTGGTTTCAACTTCATGACTCTCTTGGAACAACGTCTTGATAACGTTGTTTACCGTCTTGGTCTTGCGACAACTCGTCGTCAAGCGCGTCAATTCGTAAACCACGGTCACATCCTCGTTGACGGAAAACGCGTTGATATCCCATCATTCCGCGTACAACCTGGTCAAGTGATCTCAGTTCGCGAAAAATCTATGAAAGTTCCTGCAATCCTTGAAGCTGTTGAAGCTACTAAAGGTCGCGCTAACTTCGTATCATTTGATGCTGATAAACTTGAAGGAACTCTTGTTCGTCTTCCAGAACGTGATGAAATCAACCCAGAAATCAACGAAGCATTGATCGTCGAATTCTACAACAAAATGATGTAATCTGTTTTAAGATTAAATAAAACCCAATTTCCTTGGTACGAAGGGAGTTGGGTTTTTATTTTCTTTGATGTTATCAATAGATGAAAATATCTGAATTATAATAAAGTTTTTTGTTTTTTTGATATAATATGAATAGAATAAAGGAGAAGATATGAAAAAATTTAAAGGAAAAGCTGTCTTTGTTGGAGTTGGAGTAATTGTTTTATTAGGAATTGCTGGTGCTTCGGCTGCAATTTTAAGTCATGTTTCAAGGGAATCGGGTAAGCAAGTGACAACAAGTAAAACTCAAAACTCTTCGCAAACTATAAAAGGTAGTTTGCAAACTAAGAAATTATCATCATCAGATTCGTCACCGAAAAAGCAAACAACCGATTCGGTTCAACAAGACACTGTAATTGATACTAAAACTCTATCCGATTTACAATTTAAACAATGGGTGGCAATTTACGCAGGAGAAAATTCACTTGACAACCGCCCAGAAAGAATTGTTGTTTTTAATAGAGAAAGTGATGGTAAGAGGGTAGCAAATACAAAAATCACAGAGGCTCAGGTTGATTCGCGGAACACTTTTGAGGTAAATGAAAATGGCGAGTTGGAGAGTTTAGATTTTGAACATTATCCAGCAATGAAGGTATCTTCAACAAACTTTCCTAGTATTGATCAAAAAAAATTAAATGAAAAAGAAATAAAATACTGGGTAGTAGCTGTTCAGGATGCTATTTTTAGCAGTGAAGGCACTGACCCTAAACTTGACCTATCGTATGGTGTGGATGTCCGTTTAGAAAATAGCTTAGTTTATGCGGATGTATTCAAAATTTATTACACTCCTAATCCAGATGGAGGAGCTGCGATTGCGAATAGAACAAAGGTTAATGAATTTAGGGTTAATACTGATGGTAATTTGGAAATGATTGATAAAAATGATCATTCAAAATATATTATTATTTCACAATTATTTATGGATGCGTCCTTAGTCAAATAAAATAAGGAAATGAGTTGCCTCAGATGTAACTCTATAAAGTATAGCTTGAACGATGCAAGTTAATAGAATTTTAAATGTATCTAAGTATTGGTATAGAGCCAAAAAATGCTGTGACCACTGATTATAATTTTTAAACTCGCCCCTATCTGGGAGCGAGTTTTTTGTGAATTTTTTGGTAAAATAGAGATAAGCATTGTGCTTAAAATTGACGATAAAAACTAGTTAAGGATTATTTCTAAGTGGAAAATGTTAAAAAAATTGCTGAATTATTGAACATCAAAAATTCACAAGTTAAAAAAGTATTAGAATTGACAGCAGAGGGGAACACCGTTCCATTTATTGCACGCTATCGTAAGGAAGCAACAGGATCGCTTGACGAAGTTGAAATCAAAAAAATTATTGATGAAGATAATTTACTGACGAAATTATCAGAACGTAAAACGGCTGTTTTGTCAAAAATCGAAGAGCTTGGTAAGTTGACTGACGGTCTGAAAGCTCAGATTTTAGGTGCTGAAAAACTGACAGAAGTTGAAGATTTGTATTTGCCCTACAAAGAAAAACGTCGGACAAAAGCAACGATTGCCAAAGAGAATGGGTTATTTCCCCTGGCACAATCAATCGTAAAAAATGAAGCTAATCTCGATATTGCTGAAAAATTTGTGAATGAGAATTTTACAACAGCTCAAAAGGCTTTGGACGGCGCGGTGGATATCTTGTCGGAAGCAATTTCTGAAGATGCTCGTTTGCGTGCCTGGTTGACTGGTGAAATCAAAAATAATAGTCTGTTGACAAGCAGTTTGAAAAAAGGTGCGGTCGATGAAAAGCAGATTTTCCAGATGTATTATGAGTTTTCTGAAAAAGTTTCAGAATTACCAAATTACCGTGTATTGGCTTTAAATCGTGGTGAAAAATTAGGGATTTTAGCGGTTAAATTTGAAAACAATGAAGACAAAATCTTGCGTTATTTTGCTGCGCGTTTTGCCGCTCAGAATAATCCTTATATGCAGCTTGCGATTAAGGATGCCGTCAAGAAAAAACTCATTCCAGCAATGGAGCGGGCCATTCGCGCGGAATTAACAGAGAGAGCGGAAAGTGCTGCGATTGAAGTTTTTGGTGAAAATCTAAAAAATCTTCTACTTGTTGCTCCGCTTAAAGGACGTGTAGTCATGGGCTTTGACCCAGCCTATCGGACTGGTGCTAAGCTTGCTATTGTTGATGAAACAGGTAAATTATTGATGACAACGGTCATCTATCCTGTGAAACCGGCCAATGCTGGTCAAATTGCGCAAGCGAAAAAAGATTTAGCAAAGTTCATTCGGGAATATGGTGTGAATATGATTGCGATTGGGAATGGAACGGCCAGTCGCGAATCTGAAAGTTTTGTTGCAGAAGTGCTCAAGGAAAATAATTTTTCTGATGTTTATTATGTGATTGTCAGTGAATCTGGAGCCTCTGTTTATTCAGCGAGTGAGCTGGCGCGTGAAGAATTTCCAGAATTGACCGTTGAAAAACGTTCAGCAATTTCGATTGCGCGTCGCTTGCAAGATCCACTGGCTGAACTGGTGAAAATCGAACCAAAAGCCATTGGTGTTGGTCAATATCAACATGACGTTTCTGAGAAAAAATTAACAGAAAACCTCGATTTTGTAGTCGAAACTGTGGTTAACCAAGTTGGTGTAAATGTCAATACGGCGAGTCCAAGTCTGCTTTCACACGTTGCTGGACTTAATAAGACTTTGGCGCAAAATGTGGTCAAATATCGTGAAGAAAATGGCGCTCTTAAGACAAGAGCAGAGCTTAAAAAAGTACCGCGTTTGGGGGCGAAAGCTTTTGAACAGGCAGCTGGATTCTTACGGATTCCAGAAGGGAAAAATTTTCTTGACAATACGGGCGTTCACCCAGAGTCTTATAAAGTGACTGAGCAACTTTTGGTTGAAGTGGGCGCAGGGACTGATGTCAGTACAGAGAAATTACTGACGAAACTTTCGTCAGTAAATATTCTCGAGATGGCTGAAAAACTTGGTGTTGGTCAGGAAACTTTGAGTGATATTATCAGTGATTTGCAAAAGCCGGGCCGTGATTTGCGTGATAACTTTGATGCGCCAATCTTGCGCCAAGATGTCTTATCAGCAGGAGATTTACAGATCGGTCAACAGCTTGAAGGAGTTGTGCGTAATGTGGTTGATTTTGGTGCTTTCATTGATATCGGCATTAAAAATGACGGATTGGCACACGTTTCCGATTTAAGTAAAAACTTTGTGAAAAATCCAAGCGATGTTGTGGCGGTTGGACAAATTGTAACAGTCTGGGTTAAATCTTTAGACTTACAGCGTGGTAAAATCAATCTGACTTTGGTTAATCCACGTGAGAAAAATTAGACTAAATTAAAATAAAAAGGAGAGAAAAATGTTGAGCAATCGAGAGTTAACAATGAAAGTTCGCCAGATTTCTCTGTCTTATTTCAAGCTTCCCTTTGAACATGAAGCTTTGTGGAACCAACGTTTGCGTACAACTGGTGGTCGTTTTTTCCCGCGTGATTTGCATTTAGATTTTAATCCTAGGATGGCTGACTTGACCGATTTTGATCGGGTGATTCTTCATGAATTAACCCACTATCACCTTTATCGTGCCAAAAGAGGTTACAAGCATCAAGACTCTGATTTTAAAGAGCTTCTAGCTCAAGTGGGTGGATTGCGTTACGCACCGCAAGTTGCTGAAAAACTGATGAAATATTCTTATTGTTGCTTATCATGCGGGCAACTTTATCAGCGGCAACGTAAAATTGATACCAAAAAGTATCGCTGTGGAAAATGTCGAGGGAAATTACAGCTAAAAAAGGCTATTCTGTAAAAAGAATAGTCTTTTTTATGACAAAAAATAAAGAAGTTATACACAAAAATTCCCATTTATCCCCAAAAGCTGTGTATAAACAGGGTGATTTTGGGGATAAATAGCAAAAAATGGTTATTTTAAAGGAAATAAACTTTATCCACAGGATTATAAAATAATATCGTAGAATAATTGCAATTTCTAAATAAAAGTCGTAGAATAGTAAAAATACATTTTGAAAGAGATGATTCGGGTCAGCGACTCGAAATATTTTATATTTGGGACTATTTATCCTAAAAATAGTCAAAAGAAGGAGAGAAACGTGCTTAAACCAGAAATAATTGCTCAAATGCCCAAAGTTGAACTTCATTGCCATTTAGATGGCTCATTAAGCTTAAATTGTATCAAACAGCTGGCCAAAAATGCAAAAATTAACCTGGAGATGACGGATGAAGAAATTTTGGAAAAAGCTCAAGCGCCTGAAAATACTAGAAATCTATTAGAGTATTTGGCACGTTTTGATTTTGTTTTACCACTTTTACAGACTTACACTAATTTGGAGCTTGCGGCTTATGATGTGGCACGTCAAGCAGGGCAGGATAATGTGAAATATATTGAAATTCGTTTCGCACCGAGCCAACATTTATTAGAAGGGTTGAGCCTTGAAGAAGCCGTTGAGGCAGTGGTTGCTGGCTTGGCACGAGCTGAAAAAGATTTTGATTTAAAAGCAAATGCGCTAGTCTGTGGTCTTAAACAAGAGCCATTGGAAAAATTAAATAAACTAGTTTCAGTGTTTGACAAAGTCAGAGATGAGCATCTGGTTGGTTTTGATATGGCTGGAGATGAAATGAATTTTCCGCAGATTAAGTTTAGAGATTTGTTAGGAAAAATTACCATGCGTGGTGTTCAGGTTACTTTGCACGCTGGAGAATGTCCAGATTGTGAACGAAATATACTTGATTCAATCAAAATGGGAGCGAGTCGCATTGGTCATGGCATTATGACCAAAAATCTGTCCAAAGCCGAACAAGAAATGATGATTGAAAAACAAATCGTTCTAGAAATGGCTCCGACTAGTAATTTTCAAACAAAAGCGGTGACAGAGCTTGCGCAATATCCTTTTAAAGAACTTTATGACAAAGGAATACACGTGACATTAAATACCGATAATCGCTGTGTTTCAGCGACAACTCTGCAGAAAGAATATGAGAAAATCTCAGCTTGGTATCCAGAGTTTTCTCTTGCTGATTTTGAAAAAATCAATCATTATGCGATTGATGGGGCCTTCATTGGACAAGTAGAAAAAGAAGCGCTACATGAGCGATTCTCAAAGGAATATCAAAAAATCTCTGATTAGCCAGAGATTTTTTATTTTATTATTTTTTATCCGGTGTCATAATCATTGGGACAACCAATGGAGAGCGTTCTGTTTGTTTGTAAAGGAATGGTGAGAGGGCTTCACGCATCGCACGAGCGACTGAGGCTTCGTTGGCATTTTCCTCTAACATGGCTTCACGAATCGCATTGAAGAGGACACGTTGGCCAGAGCGTATTAAATCACCAGACTCACGCATGTAGATGAATCCACGTGAAAGCATATCAGGACCAGCCAGCACGGTTTTATTTTCAAAATCGACTGTGGCTACGGCTAGAACGATACCATCTTCGGAAAGTTCATGACGGTCATGCAAGACAGCATTACCGACGTCCCCGATTCCTGAGCCGTCAACGTAAGTATCAGCGGCTGGGAAATGATCAGCATATCTAGCACTGTCGGCGGTCAAAGCAAGGACATCACCATTTTCTTGAATGAAGCAATTTTCTTTAGGAACACCTGTGTCTTGGGCGAGTCCAGCGTGAATTTTGAGCATTCGATATTCACCGTGAACAGGCATAAAGTATTTCGGTTTGATGAGCCGCAACATGAGTTTTTGCTCTTGTTGTCCACCGTGACCAGAGGTGTGGATGTTGTTCATCTTACCATAAATAACTTCAACGCCAGCTTCAGCGATTTTGTTAATCAGTTGGTTAACGCCGTGGGTATTTCCAGGAATGGCATTTGATGAGAAGACAACTGTATCACCCATTTGTAAGGTAATGTGACGGTGCATTCCGTTGGCAATTCTTGAAAGTGCAGCCATTGGTTCACCTTGCGAACCTGTACACATGATCAAAAGTTCGTGTGAAGCGTATTGATTGACTTCGTTTGGCTCAATAAAGGTTCCTTTAGGAGCTTTAATATAACCGAGTTCCAAACCATTAACAATGGCTTTTTCCATTGAACGACCGAACACGACGATTTTACGTCCTGTTTTTACGGCTCCATCAACGGCTTGTTGGAGACGGAAAATATTTGAGGCAAATGAGGCGAAAATAATTCGCCCTTCAATGCGTTCAAAAATTTTCATGATGCTTGCACCAACGACTTTTTCAGAATGTGAAAAAGTTGGAATTTCAGCATTGGTTGAGTCGGAAAGGAGAAGCAAGACGCCTTCTGTTCCGAGTTCAGCCATACGGTGAAGGTCAGCAGGTTCACCCACTGGGGTGAAGTCAAACTTAAAGTCACCAGTAGCGACAATTTTACCTTGAGGGGTATTTACAACAATTCCTAGAGGCTCTGGAATTGAGTGAGTCGTGCGGAAGAAATCAAGGCTTAAGTGATTAAATTTAATGACTGAATCGGCATGGATTTCATAAAGTTTAGCATCACGTAAAAGTCCGTGTTCTTCGAGTTTCCCACGAATGAGCGCAAGTGACAATGGGCCAGCATAGATAGGAATATTGGCTTGTTTCAAGAGGAATGGAATTCCTCCGATATGGTCTTCGTGTCCGTGAGTGATGAAGAGACCTTTGATACGATCGATGTTTTCAACGATGTAAGTATAATCAGGGATGACGTAATCTACACCTAATAAATCGTCTTCTGGGAATTTAATTCCGGCGTCAATGATGATAATTTCATCTTTATACTCAACGCCGTAAGTATTTTTACCGATTTCGCCGAGTCCGCCTATGGCGTAAACTGCGACTTCATCAGCTTTTATTTTAAGTTGCTTTGGCATATTTCTCCTGTTCTTTGGAATTTTTATAATACGTTTAGGTACGACAAAATCACTTTAGATTATTGTCAGCTTTGACAAGAACCTAAAGTGGCTTTTATGAGTTAATTGGGGATTAGAAACTTGTGATTTCAAATACGCCAGTTTCTTTTTCATATTCAACAGATTCATCTGAAAGTGAATCAATAAATTCAACATGGTATTCTGTGTTTTCAGCGAGTAATGTCCGTGCGGCAATAATCCCTGCTTCTTTTGTTTCTACATCAAGGTCGAGATAGAGTGTTTCAGTCGTTTCACGACGTGGTGAGCGGCTTTTATCTTTTTGGTAAAAAACTTTAAAAATCATTTTTGTATGTACGAGCTTTGGCTCGTTCCTTTCTTAGTGGTTCGTGTTTGCTGTTCTTTGCAATTACTATCATTTTAGCATAAATGATTGAAAATGGAAAGTTGGGCTATTATTTTTACTTTTGGAACGCTTACATAATTTGCAGGGGTGGAACTTGCCGTCCAAGCGTGGTAAAATATAAGGAAGTAGCTAAGAAATGTTAGAGAAAATTAAATAGGTAAAAAATGAAAATATTAGCATTTGATAGTTCGTCAAAAGCTTTATCGGTAGCCTTGGTTGCGGATGGGGTCTTGCTTGGTGAGCTGACTTTAAACTTGAAAAAAAACCACAGTATTACTTTGATGACAACGATTGATTTCTTATTGGCGCAGGCTGGACTTGAACCGAGCGCCTTGGATCGGATTGCTGTGGCACAAGGGCCCGGTTCTTATACAGGCTTGCGGCTTGCAGCAACGGTTGGTAAAACTTTGGCGTTTAGTTTGAATAAGGAACTTGTTGGCCTGTCGAGCTTGCTTGCGATTGCTTGTCGAGTACAGGATAAGGAGGCTTTTGTTGTGCCTGTCTTGGATGCCCGTCGGGGAAATGCTTATGCGGCAGTCTATCAAGGTGGTCAGCAAATTATTGCGGATCAGCACTGTAATTTTAGTGAATTCTTGGTGGATTTATCTGAGAAAGTGACAACTTTTGATCAAGTGATTTTCACAGGGGAGACGGAAAATTTTGTGGCAGAAATTGAGGCCGCTGGATTTTCTAGTCGCCAAATTGTCACGGACAGTTTGACTAAATTACCGTCAGCTTATGAACTTGCAAAGTTGGCTCAGGATTTGGTCGCAGAAAATGTGCACGCTTTTGTGCCAAAATACCTCAAAAAAGTAGAGGCTGAAGAAAAGTGGTTAGAAACTCATGAAAAAGCTGAAAACACTGCTGACGACTACGTTCAAAGGGTTTAGTAGTCAAAAATTTAACCCACGTCGTTATTTAGAAATGGCTGACGTGGAATTGGAACATGACAGAGACGGTGTGCATTATCGGTTGGCGGAACGTGCGGATATTGTGGCGCTTTTAGCAATTGAGCGTGATGTTTATGATGGTGATATTCCGTGGACTTTTTCGCATTTTGAACATGAAATTGTCAAAAATAATGATGCTTTTTTCATTGTGGCGGAAATTTCGGAGCGTGTGGTTGGTTTTATTGGCACGCGAATCAATCATCATGGTCAGGACGCTCACATCACGAATCTAGCTGTTTTTAAGGCCTTTCAAGGGCAACGAATTGCTTCGACTTTGATTGAGCAGTTGGTTGTACTGATGGGAGCGCTGGGCAAACATGAGATGACACTTGAGGTTCGACGGGATAACACGAAAGCTCAAGGACTCTACCGTCGTCAAGGTTTTGCGACAGATAAGCTGTTGCCGCATTACTATGAAGACGGTGGCGATGCGATTTGGATGGTCAAAAATTTGCAAAATGAGAATTAAACGCATACCAAAATCAGAGAAAATGCTGACGAAAGTGGAAAATTCACTGACGGAGCCAGAGAAAATGCTGACGGATTTGTCCAAGCAGATTTTTGAGCTGCTGACGGTGGTTTACGGGCAGTCGCCTTGGTCAGAAGCTTATATTTTGGCGGATTTACGTCAGCAACATTCGGATTATTTTGTGCTTGAAGAGGGAGATAAATTGCTGGGATTTTTGGCAATTTCTACGCTGATGGATGAGCTGGAAGTTACGAATTTGGCGGTTCATCCCGATGTTCAAGGGCAAGGTTTTGCGACGAATTTACTGACGGAATTAGAAAATTTCACTGGGAGCTTATTTTTAGAAGTCCGTGCGTCTAATTTGCCTGCCCAAAAATGTTATGAAAAATTTGGCTTTGTGATTTATCACCGGCGCAAAAATTATTATGAAAAGCCGGTTGAGGATGCATTGTTAATGAGAAAAGAGCAATTTTAAAATGAAAGATAATTATATATTAGCCTTTGAAACTTCATGTGATGAGACTTCAGTGGCGATTTTGAAAAATGGTCAAGAGCTTTTGTGCAATATTATTGCAAGTCAAATCAATAGCCACAAGCGTTTTGGTGGAGTGGTTCCTGAGATTGCTAGTCGGCATCATGTGGAACAAATCACCGTTTGTATCGAAGCTGCTTTGGAAGAAGCAGAACTTTCGGCAAGCGATTTGACAGCCGTTGCCGTGACGCAAGGTCCGGGGCTTAATGGGGCTTTGCTGGTGGGAATTATGGCGGCAAAAACTTTCGCTTGGGCCAATCATTTGCCACTAATTCCTGTTAATCACATGGCTGGACACTTGATGGCTGCGGGCTTGGTGGATACGATTGAATACCCTGCTATGGCGCTTTTGGTTTCGGGTGGTCATAGTGAGCTGGTTTATGTTGAAAAAGAAGGCAGCTACAAAAAAGTTGGTGAAACCCGTGATGATGCGGCTGGAGAAGCTTACGATAAGGTCGGACGGGTCATGGGATTGACTTATCCCAGTGGAAAAATGATCGATGATTTGGCGCACGAGGGTCAAGATACTTACCATTTTCCGCGGGCAATGATGGCAACACATGAGGTTGAATTTAGCTTTTCTGGCTTGAAATCGGCCTTCATCAATCTTGTCTACAATGAAAATCAAAAAGGAAATGATGTTGTCGCCAATGATTTAGAAAACTTAGCTGCATCATTTCAGGCGGCAGTTATTGATGTTCTGGTTGCCAAAACGAAACTGGCCATGGAAAAATATCCTGTCAAAACGCTGATTATTGGCGGGGGCGTTTCGGCTAATCGGGGCTTGCGCGAACGCTTGAACACAGAGATTACAGAGCAAAAATTGATTGTTCCTCCTTTGCGTCTTTGCGGTGATAATGCTGGAATGATTGCAGCAGCAGCTTATGTTGAATGGAAAAAAGGATTAGAAAATTGTTCGGCGGGATTGGACTTGAATGCTCAACCGAGCTTAGTTTTTGAGGAGTTATAAAATGATGAAATTGACTGGAAAGTTGTCAAACGGCATTACTTTCACCGAGGAATTTGACGGCATTAACGATTTTTTGGCGCTTCAACAAAGTGACTACGACGTCATTGCTGATGAAATACTGGTTGAAAGCTTGATAATCAATGATGAAAAAGTTGACTTTACTGGAAATGTTGGTCAACTGTACGATAAATTGATAAAACAATAAAAAAATTTACTGGCAAATGCGTCAGTAAATTTTTTTGATTTAAAGTTCGTTAATCATTAAAATTTTTGCTTGAGGAAAATCTTTTTGTAGTTCGGAATGATGAAATTTAAGCGCAGGATAACAAAAGATGTAATCTATTGCTTCCGATTTTTTAGTCAAGAGTTCTGAAAGATAAACTTTCTCGAGTTTGACATCAGCTCCAACAAGCTTTTGAGCTTTTTTCAGCCAAGGTTTCTCGATCTCACTATAGCCAAACATTTGTCCAATCGGCGCTCCAGCAGGAGTTTCTAAGGATTTGTCATTACCATAAAGTACATATGCGATTGTCATATAACCGCCTCCTTCTCATGCCTTCATTATAAACTTAAGAAAATAAATTTGCAAGAAAAAGTAAGCGTTTTTACGTTTTTTACCTAGAGAATTTACTGACGTAAATGTGAAAATCCCTAAACAACTGACCGCTCATGTAGCGAGCGTCCGTCAGCATCCGTCAGCACAAGCCAGCTATTTGTTCCCGCAAAATACAGAAAATGCCCAACTTCATTGACGGATTTCAAGATAATATCAGAGGTGGTCACAAAGGTCTTGGCGTCCCAATTTTCCAGTTGTTCTTCGCGTAAACTTTGCGTGAAACGATAGGCTAAACCAGGTGTTCCGTCAGCTTTCATACCACCATTTTCCAGCATTTTTGCCCCAGCTTTGATGACCAATTGGTTTGATTTCTGCCAAATGACTGTCGCTTTACTACCTTGATAGTCAACGAAAAATTCCACATCGGCCAATGCCTTTTTCCAGCGATGTTGCGCCTTAGGCAAGACAATTTTCTTCTTTTCAAATTTAATTCCAAAAGCAGACAAGACAGGCAGAAATTCCTCAACTGCTCGCGAGCAAACTCCAACTATATTTTTGGGAATTTTCACTGAATCTGTCGTTTCACGCAGTGTGATGCCATTTTCCTGCGCCAAATTTGTCAAAAATTGGCACAAATAAAGGACTTCTAAATCATATGCCGCACTATTGATAATCAAAATTCGATCAAATTCCAGCTGAGGAATGCTCGCCAAATCAGCTCCAATCATTTTAACCTGGCCTTTTTTGAGCAATAAGAAAAGCTCGTCTTTTTGCAAGGTAAAACGCGGATGATTTTGCTCCAAAAGTTGTAGAACGGCACCAGAAGCAAGAGCAATTTCTAAATTTTTATCTATCAAAGTCACTGTAAATTTTGTTTTTTTCATACTTTAATTATAACCTCTGAAAGCGAAAACAACAATACTTTAGGTTCAGCCCATGGAATTTTGTAAACTTTCCAAGAACTTAAGTTTAATTTGAGTAGGCGCTAAGATTTCTGCAAGAAAAGCTTGTTATACTTTGTACATCGTAAAAGAAAAGAGGATGTATTCATGAAAACAACATTTAAAATTAAAAATATCAACTATCAATTCCTTAAATCAGCCGCAGAATGCCGTCATCCCTACTCCGAATTCACTTACTCAAAGCCCGCAGAAAAATAAGCCAAAAGGATTCGTCAGATGAGAAAACTATGATAAAATGAAATTACAATATCCAAATAAAAAGGAGGAAAGCCATGCCTATTGAAATTTCTGCTCACGGTACTAAAGTAGCAACAATCAACCCAGTTCCCAAAGGAGCAGCTCCAGATTTTACTTTGTCGGATTTGAAGGGCAATAAAATCACACTATCAAAACTCACAAAACCAGTCTTAATTAGTGTTTTTCCTGATATCCATACCTCCGTTTGTTCCTTACAAACGAAACATTTTAATCAAGAAGCTGCTCAACATTCAGAAATTGATTTTTTGAGCATCTCTAATAACAGCGCTGATGAGCAACGCGACTGGTGTGCTGCCGAAGGTGTCGAGATGACCATTCTCAGTGATGATGGGACTTTTGGACAAGCTTATGGTTTAGTTTTAGACGGAGGCCCCCTTGCTCAACGCTTGGCACGCTCAGTTTTTGTCGTCAAAAATGGTGAAATTGTTTACGAAGAGATTTTAACGGAGCTGACTCAAGAACCAAACTACGCTGCTGCGCTAGCAGCAACCCGTTAAAAATGAAACATCGACCGTCCATGACGGTTTTTTTGAGTACTGACCAATGTAAACCTTCTTAGTACTCGAAATTTTCTATTCAATTTGATATAATTATATCAATACTGAAAATTAGGAGAAATTATGGCTGTAAAACGTTTAATTGAAACATTTGTTCCAGAAAATTATAAAATTTTCCTTGACATCGACCGTAAAGCAAAGAAATTCAAAGGTCAAGTCGCAATTACTGGTGAGGCAAAAGATACAGTAGTGACTTTCCACGCTAAAGGTTTGCATTTTAATAAAGTTCGCGCCTTCAGCGTTGATACAAACTTCATTGAAAACGAAGAAGATGAAGAAATTGTAGTTAAAATAGGCGAAACAGGTCGTGTCACAATTTCGTTTGACTACGAAGCTGAGCTTACAGATAATATGATGGGGATTTACCCATCATATTATGAAGTCAACGGCGAAAAGAAAATGCTGATTGGAACACAGTTTGAGAGCCATTTTGCGCGTCAAGCCTTCCCATCTATTGATGAGCCAGAAGCAAAAGCAACCTTTGATTTATCCGTTAAATTTGACGAAGAAGAAGGCGACATCATTGTATCCAATATGCCAGAACTTCTGAACATTGACGGGATCCACGTTTTTGAACGAACAGTTAAAATGAGTTCTTACCTTTTAGCCTTCGTCTTTGGTGAGATGCAATATAAAAAAGGTAAAACAAAATCAGGCGTTGAAGTAGGTGCTTTCTCTACCAAAGCACATAGTGAAGCTGCACTTGATTTCCCACTGGATATCGCCATTCGTTCTATCGAATTTTATGAAGACTATTATAAAACACCTTATCCATTGGCTCATAGCTACCACATTGCACTGCCAGATTTCTCTGCTGGAGCAATGGAAAACTGGGGTTGTATCACTTATCGTGAAGTTTGTATGTTGGTTGACCCAGAAAATGCCACAGTACAAAGCAAGCAATATGTGGCGACAGTTATCGCCCATGAACTCGCTCACCAATGGTTTGGTGACTTAGTAACGATGGAATGGTGGGATGACCTCTGGCTCAATGAATCATTTGCCAACAACATGGAATATGTATGTATGGATGCTTTGGAGCCGAGCTGGAATGTTTGGGAATCCTTCTCAATCGCCGAAGCCAATATGGCGCTCAACCGTGACGCCACAGACGGTGTCCAATCTGTCCATGTGGAAGTAACTCATCCAGACGAAATCGCTACCCTCTTTGATGCGGCGATTGTCTACGCCAAAGGCTCACGTTTGATGGTGATGCTCCGTAAATGGCTCGGCGACAAAGACTTTGCGGCTGGTCTTGCCCTTTACTTTGAACGTCATCAATATGGCAATACTGTCGGGGACAACCTTTGGGATGCTTTGGCTGAAGTTTCTGGTAAAGATGTAGCTGGTTTCATGCATTCATGGGTTAACCAACCAGGCTATCCAGTCGTAACTGCTGAAGTGATTGATGATACTTTAGTTTTGAGCCAAAAACAATTCTTTGTCGGTGAAGGTGCGGATAAAGGACGTTTGTGGAATGTTCCTTTGAATACAAATTGGACAGGTCTGCCAGATTTACTTTCTGATGAAAAAGTTGAAATTCCAGGATTTGCTGCTTTAAAAGCTAAAAATCAAGGTAAAGCACTTTTCTTGAACGATGCAAACATGGCGCATTATATCATTGACTACAAGGGTGAGTTGATGACTGCCCTCCTTTCAGAAATTGATACTTTGGAAGATGTAACAAAATTCCAAATCTTGCAAGACCGTAAATTGCTTGCTAAAGCAGGTGTGATTTCATTTGCAGATGTGGTGAATATCTTGCCAGCATTTGCTAATGAAGCGTCTTACATTGTTAATACTGGTTTGAGCCAACTTATTAGCGAATTGGAACTTTTCGTTGATGAAGATTCTGAAACGGAAAAAGCGTTCCAAAGCTTAGTTGGAAAACTTTTTGCAAAAAATTATGCACGCTTGGGCTGGGATAAGGTTGCTGGCGAATCTGCTGGTGATGAGAGTCTTCGTGGAATTGTTTTGAGCAAGACTTTATACGCTGAAAATGCGGATGCCAAAGCCAAAGCAAGTGAAATTTTTGTGGCACACAAAGAAAATCTTGCCAGCATTCCAGCTGATATTCGTCCGATTGTATTAAATAATGAAATCAAGACGACTAATTCAGCAGAACTGGTTAAAAAATATCGTGAAACTTATGTCAAGACAAGTTTGCAAGAGCTTAAGCGTGAACTTGAAGGCGCTGTGGCTTTGATTAAGGATGAAAAAGTCATTGCCGAATTGCTGGAAAGTTTCAAAAATGCGGACATTGTGAAACCACAAGACATTGCATTTTCTTGGTTCTATCTCTTGCGCACAGACTTTTCACAAGATGCGGCTTGGGCTTGGGAAAAAGCGAATTGGGCCTTCCTTGAAGAAAAATTGGGTGGTGATATGAGCTATGACAAATTTGTCATTTACCCAGGAAATGTTTTCAAAACTGCCGAGAAATTGGCTGAATACAAAGCATTCTTTGAACCAAAACTTGAAAATCAAGGTTTGAAACGTTCAATCGAAATGGCAATTAAACAAATCACAGCGCGTGTTGCTTTGATTGATAGCCAAAAATCAGCGGTTGAATCAGCTATTGCTGATATTGCAACAAAACTCTAATCGCTTAAAATGCAGAGATAAAAACTCAACACCTCTTAGGGGCGTTGAGTTTTTTGTTATAAATTGGCAGGAGTCACTTTTTCACGGGAGGAGGCAAGAACACCTAGGGCGAGGGTAAGGAAAATCACACCCATTATGGCGGGAGCGGCGTGTCCCAGACTAATGTAAATTTGTCCGCTGATCAAAGGGCCAACAACGCGCGTGAGCGCTTGAAGTGCTTGACTTCCTCCCTGAAGTTTTCCTTGTTCAGATGGGCGTGCAGTTTTTGAGAGTTTGCCATTGAAGGCCGTACCGAAAATACTGTCACCAAAAGCAAAGATGAACATGGCAAGAATAAAGATTGGCCAGATTTTAAGAAAACCTGTGAGGGCAAAAAGCGCATAAGCAGCGATTTCGCAGATGACACTCAAGGAGATGAGTTGAGTGTCATTAAAAACGGTCAAGAGTTTTGGCATAATAAAGAGTTGGGTGAGGATGTCCATAAGGCCCATTATGGATAAGGCAAGTCCGATAAAGACAGGCGTCCAAGCAAAGTTATCTAATGAAAACTGACTGATGATTGCTTGAAGGGCAGCATTTGGCAACCAGAGCAAGAGGCCTAGAAAGAGCAGACGGCTCAGATTTTTTAGGCGCAAAAGTTGAAAAATTTGACTGAAGGGATTGAGTTGTTTGAGGGAAAGACTAGAAACCCGGTCTGTCCTAGGCAAACTTTCGTGCATGGCAAAGTGGCCATATAAAAGATTTGCCAGAGAAAGTACAGCGCCGAAGTAGAAGGGGACACTATTTCCAAAGTGGGCGAGAAGTCCACTGATGGTCGGACCAGAAATGGTTCCAATGCCAACGGCAGCAGCTGCCCAACCGAAAACTTTGGTGCGATTTTCTTCGTTCGTGATATCAGCAAAATAGGCAAAGAGGGCCACGATGTTGCCAGCAGTTAAGCCATCAATGATGCGCCCCAAAAAAAGCATCCAAAGACTACCAGCTAGCCCAAAGACGAGGTAGCCAATGCTTGAGCCTGCCAGAGAAATGAGCAAGATTGGTTTGCGACCAAAGCGGTCAGAAAGTGAGCCAAGACCAGCAGCGCAAAAGAAGGTACATAGGCCATAAGTCGCCATAAGCGCAGTCACAATCAGTGCTTGATTGTGAGCAGTGGTGAAAGGCGCAACTATAACGGGGACGACAGGAGAGATGATTGTAAAACCAAGCCCAGTCAAAAATGTTGTGATAAGCCCGAAGGCCAAGCTCTTTTTAGTAGTATTCATGATGAAGTGATGCGTTCGCTCATTTTTAGGACGAACGCTCTCCTTTCTAATCTGAGAGGTGGAATGTTGTTTTCGTAGAAGTTTTTTTGTTGCTTGTTTTGAGTTTCCTTGGAAACAAAAACTAGTATAACTCATTTTTGTTTCTTTGTCAACAAAAATAAATGAAATAATTTTCGTCAGTAAAAAAGGAGGGGATGACTGGGTCCAAAATAAAAGAACCACAAGTCAAACTTGTGATTCTGTCAGAGATTTTACTGACGAAAATTATTTTTCCAAATTTTTTCTGATGGATTGATCCAGATGAGCATTGTATTGCTCAAGAAAATCCAAAATATTGCTGACGGATTCATCAGTCAATTGGTCAAAGACAATTTGGTCATTTTCAGAAAATTTTTGGTGTAAATTTTCATGACGTGTATTGATTTTTTGTCCCTCAGAAGTCAGGCGAAAATAAATTTCTTTTTTATTTTCAGGAAGTTGAAAACGTTCAATGAGCCCTTTTTTGAGCAATTTTTGGGTGATTTTGCTTGCTGCGCCGCGGGTCATGTAGAGATGCTGCGCCAGACGAGTGACGTTGACCTGCGGGTTTTTGGCGATGTATTCGATCGTTTCAATCTCTGAGAGGGAAATATTTGTAAATTCAGCCTCCATTTGCGGGCGATAGTGGGCATTGATTTTATTGAATAAATCAGTCAAACTCGCCATGATTTGTGCTTGTTTAGTCATGCGTTTTGTCCTCCGCCTTCGGTGTGGTTTGGCGGTAAAGGCAACGCCAGACATCATTACGACGCCAAATACTTGTCACGATGAAATTTTGTTCATTTTGCCAATAGTTATAAGTCAAAATAAACGTTTTTTTGCTGACCTGACGTGATTTGTAATTTTTAATCGCCAGAGGAATTGCTGACGTATTTTTCGTCAGCATTTTTTCTGAATCCGTCAGCAAATTCTCTGACTCTTGCGCAGTGACCAGCCGTCCGTCAGGTAAAATTTCTTGGAAATCTCGCTCGGTCAACGCGGCTAGGTTTTCCCGGTTCAAAAATTGCTCTTCTTTTGCCAAAAGCTCTAAAGCCCGGCTAGCGAAATGTTCCTCTTCAGGCAGAGCCGCAGGTTCGACGTGGACATCCACATCATAAACACCAAAATTTTCAATCAGAAGTTTTTCAATGGATTCGGTCGCCTCATGACTCTCAAAAACGCTCAAGTCAGGCGACATTTCAACGACAACATCGAGAAAAACATTACTTCCGTAAGTTCGCCCGCGCACCATTTTCACACCTTTGACCTTAGGGACAAGGCAGATGGCTTCCTTATATTGTGTAATAAGATTTTCATCAAAACCATCAGACAGGCTAAAAACAGAGTCGCGGAAAATTTCGTAAGCCGTTTTCAGGATGAAAAAACAAATAATCAGGGCCATAATCGGATCAAGCCAACTCCAACCAATACAGCTGGCAACAATGGCAATCGCAGTACCAATCGAGGTCACCGCATCAGATAAATTGTCTTTGCTCGCAGCAGATAGCGCCTGCGAATTTGTCTTTTTCGCCAAGTCACGATTGTAAAGATAAACACCAACCATGACAAAAGCTGAAAGCAGACCCACGACAGCACCGAGCGGTTCAATCGTTTCTGTTTTATTAGAAAGAAGGGACATCACTGTTTCGCGTAGCACTTCAAAACCAACAAAAAACATGATAAAACTTGAAATCAAACTGGCAATGGATTCAATTTTCCAATGGCCATAGACATGATCACTGTCGGCTGGAATCCGTGCAATTCTAAGCCCAATCAAAATTGCAATATTTCCCAAAATATCAGTCAAATTATTGAAACCATTGGCTTGAAGCGCACTCGAATGTACGATAGTAGCAAAAGCAATTTGGCCGATTGACAGGATAATATAAGCAAAAATGGAGACCCAAACGCCTCTTTCTGCAAGTTTCAAATTTTGTGTACTTGAACTCGTCATTTTGATCCTCCAGACTTTTCATCCCTTAATTATAACACATTCCAGAAGTCAGCCTTTTCAAAAAAGACATTTTTATAGAGAGAAAATGCTGACGAAAATAAAAACTATTAAATTTAATCAAGTACCTTGACTTACATAGTAATATGAAGTACAATATACTTTGTTAAAAATAAGAGAAAGGACAAATAATGGCAGAAATACCCAAGGAAATGTTGCGTGCGCAGACCAATGTGATTGTGCTGAACATTCTTGAAGCCGGTGACAACTATGTATATGGCATTATCAAGCAAGTGCGAGATGCTTCAAATGGCGCTTTTGAAATCAACGAAGCGACACTCTACACCACCTTTCATCGCTTAGAAAAAGACGGAATCATCAGTTCATATTGGGGTGATGAAAGCCAAGGCGGTCGCCGCAAATACTATTGTTTGACCAAACTTGGTCGGGAAAAATTACAGTTAGCCTTTGAATCATGGGCCAAAGTTGATCAAATTATTGAAAATATCAAAGCTCAAAAAGAGGGGCTTGACAGTAAAAAAGATTAGCTTGTTTTAATTAGTTTGTTCAAAAGAAAACTAACCATAATGTTTAACAGTGTTAGTAAATACTACTTGTTTACTAAAAAAATAATGTTATAATAATTTGCTTAATGATTTATCACTTAATTAAATCAAAAACTAACGAATGTAAACAAAATTTACATTTAAGACTTAGAAAGGAATTTTATGATTTTCAAATCAATCATGAAACATAAATGGATTGCACTTTTTTCAATCATTTCAACATTCATTTATGCCGGAGTTCAACTCTATCAGCCACAAATCATGAAACACATCATGACCGTGATGTCCTCTACTACTTATAGCCGTCATGAGATGGCAGACAAAGTATCAGGCTACGGTGTTCAATTGCTCGTTGTTGCGGGAATTGGGATTATCTTTGCCATTTTCAGTACCCTGTCAGCAGCACGCATTGCCCAAGAAATTGGTGCTGATGTCCGTGAAGCAACTTACAAAAAAATCAACTCATTTTCTTATGAAAATGTCGAAAAATTCAATGCCGGAAACCTCGTTGTCCGTATGACCAACGACGTCACTCAAATTCAAAACTTGATGATGATGGTTTTCCAAATTTTGATGCGAATCCCTGTCCTCCTCATTGGTGCTGTGGTTCTCTCAATCACAACAATGCCAAAACTTTGGTGGATTACCCTGATTTTGATTGTTGCCATTCTTCTTGTGACAGCACTTTTGATGGGACGCATGGGCCCTCACTTCATGGCCTTCCAAAAATTGATGGATCGTATCAATGCTATTGCTAAACAAAACTTGCGTGGCGCACGTGTCGTTAAATCTTTCGTTCAAGAACAAAATCAAATCAAAGATTTTGATGACACCTCTGATGAACTCTATGATCACAACTGGGCAGTTGGGAAACTCTTCTCAGCTATGATTCCCCTCTTTACAGTCATCGCCCAAGGCGCAATCTGGCTGGCGATTTATTTCGTTTCAACCTATGTAACTGATTCACCAACGGTCGCACAAGATAGCATCGGCGGAATTGCCACATTCATGACCTACATGGGAATGATTATGTTTGCTATTATCATGGGTGGGATGATTTCCATGTTTGCTTCACGTGGTATGGTGTCAATCGGTCGGATCAATGAAGTTTTAAATACTGATCCAGCCATGAAATTTGATGAGAATGCCCAAGACGAAGTTCTCTCAGGTTCAGTCAAATTTGACCATGTTTCATTTAGCTATCCTAATGATGAAGAAGCAACGCTCAAAGACATTAGCTTTGAGATTCAACCCGGACAAATGGTTGGTATCGTTGGAGCGACAGGTGCTGGTAAATCAACGCTTGCTCAACTTATTCCTCGTCTGTTTGACCCAACAGAAGGTTCGGTTTCAGTCGGTGGCAAAGACCTCAAAACAGTCAGCCGTGGCACTTTGAAACAAAACATCTCTATTGTCTTGCAAAAAGCTATTTTGTTCTCAGGAACAATCGCTGGAAATATCAAACAAGGTAAAGCTGATGCAACCGAAGAAGAAATGACTCGTGCAGCACGCATTGCCCAAGCCGCAGAATTTATCACTACTAAAGACGGTCAGTACGAATCTGAAGTCGAAGAACGTGGAAATAACTTCTCTGGTGGTCAAAAACAACGTCTGTCTATTACACGTGGTGTTGTAAAAAATCCCAACGTCTTGATTCTTGATGACTCAACCTCAGCACTCGATGCCAAATCAGAAAAATTGGTTCAAGAAGCGCTTAACAAAGACCTTAAAGATACCACAACCATCATCATCGCTCAAAAGATTTCATCAGTTGTCCATGCGGATAACATCCTCGTGCTTGACCAAGGAAAATTAGTCGGTCAAGGGACTCACCAAGAGTTAGTCGAAAACAACGCGATTTATCAAGAAATCTACGCCACACAGAAAGCACAGGAGGATTAAGACATGGAAAATACAAAAACAACAAAGAAAATGTCTGACACCACACGTGCCATTCGCTTTTTCTACCTCTATCTGAAAAAATATAAACTCCAATTCTTTGTCATCATGATTTTCATCATCTTGGCAACTTGGCTACAAGTTATCGCACCTTCACTTTTGGGAGATGCCATTACAAACCTGAGTAAATATGTTGGAGAGTTCTTCACTCATCAAGCCGCAGCCGGCACCAAGAAAATGCTGGAAGGTTTTGCGCCTTTGATTAACCAAGCGCATTTGCCAGGCTCAACAAAGATGTCAGAAATTTTCCAAATGGCCCATCAAACAGCCAGCAGTATGCACCTCTCGGCTGACAAATTTAATCAATTAGCTGGGATGACGCTTGATCAAGCTAGAGCCGTTGCAGCAGCAAAACCTGCAAGCACAGCAACCTTCATGAATGGAATGTGGCAATTGCTTGCGGTTTACGTCGCAACTGGTGTATCAATGTTGCTTTATACATTGCTCTTTAGCCGTATCGTAGCGCATTCAACAAACCGTATGCGTAAAGGTTTGTTTGGTAAACTTGAACGTTTGACTATTTCATATTTTGACCGTCATCAAGATGGTGACATCCTTGCTCGTTTTACTTCCGACTTGGATAACATTCAAAATACCTTGAACCAAGCCCTTGTTTCCGTCGTTTCTAATGCCGCTGTCTTTGTCGGTGTGATTATCCAAATTTTCAATAAAGATATCACTTTTGCTTGGTTGACGGTTGCTGCTTCACCAGTTGCGATTTTGTCTGCGATTATCATTATTCGTCAATCGAAAAAAGCCACAGATGCCCAACAAGAAGAAGTTTCGCAGCTTAATGCCTACATGGATGAGAAAATTTCAGGCCAAAAAGCGATTATCGTTGAAGGTTTGCAAGAAGATTCAATCAATGGTTTCTTGAGCCATAACGAAAGCGTGAAAAAACGTACTTTTGCTGCGCAAGCATGGTCTGGTATGATTTTCCCACTGATGAATGGTTTCCAACTCTTGTCAATCGCCATTGTTATCTTTGGTGGTACAGCTTATGTGCTTAATGATGACAAGATGTCAATCGCCACAGGTTTAGGGCTCTTGGTTGCCTTTGTTCAATACGTTCAAAGTTACTACAACCCAATCATGCAAATTTCATCAAACTTTGGTCAACTTCAACTTGCTATTACTGGGGCGACTCGCTTGAATGTTATGTTTGATGAGCCTGAAGAAGTACGTCCTGAAAATGGTAAGAAATTTGAAACAATCAATCAAGGCATTCAAATTGAAAACCTTGACTTTGAGTATCTGCCAGGAAAACCAATCCTTAAGAATGTTAATATTGACGTGAAAAAAGGTCAAATGGTTGCCCTTGTTGGTCCTACTGGTTCTGGTAAAACCACTGTCATGAACTTGATGAATCGTTTTTACGACGTCAATGGTGGTGCGATTAAGTTTGACGGTACAGATATTCGTGAATTTGATTTGGATAGCCTTCGCTCAAACGTAGGGATTGTTTTGCAAGAGTCCGTCCTCTTTGATGGAACGATTGCCGACAACATCAAGTTTGGTAAACCCAATGCGACGCAAGAAGAAATTGAAACAGTCGCAAAAACAACGCATATTCATGAGTTTATTGAAAGCTTGCCAGAAGGTTATAACACACACGTTTCTGATGATGAATCTGTCTTCTCAGTGGGTCAAAAACAACAAATCTCTATCGCACGGACGATTTTGACGAATCCAGAACTTTTGATTTTGGACGAAGCAACTTCAAATGTGGATACGGTGACTGAGCAACAAATCCAATGGGCGATGGAAGCGGCTATTGCTGGTCGTACTTCATTTGTTATTGCCCACCGTTTGAAAACAATTCTTAATGCAGATAAGATTGTTGTCCTTAAAGATGGTGAAGTTATCGAAGAAGGAAATCACCATGAGCTTGTTGCACAAGGTGGATTCTACTCGGAACTCTATCATAATCAGTTTGTCTTTGAATAAGAAAGAGGCGCTCCGGCGTCTTTTTTTTGCTCAAATATCGAGAGCAGATGTTTGATTTTAGGGGAAAAACTTCAAAAATTGCTTTTTTATAGGATTTATTTCACTTTTTTGATAAAGAAGTTTGTCAAAAGACCTGAAAATTGATAAAATAAAGGGCGGTGCAATTACACTTGCATGAAAAAAATTGAAAAGTAATGAAAAAATGAAAAAAATAGTAATTAACGGCGGAAAGCGAATCTCGGGAAAAATAACCATTTCTGGAGCGAAAAATTCAGTGGTTGCACTGATTCCAGCAACCATCTTGGCAAATGATGTGGTGACTTTGGAAGGTGTTCCAGATATTTCTGATGTGGAAAGCTTGATTGAAATCATGGAAATCATGGGGGCAAAAGTTGAGCGACATCGTGAAGAAGGACGGCTTGTCATTGATACACGGTCTGTCGTTTCACGTCCTTTGCCTTATGGTAAAATCAATTCGTTACGGGCATCTTATTATTTCAATGGTGCGCTTTTGGGACGCTTTGGTCAGGCGACAGTTGGGTTACCTGGCGGATGTGATTTGGGGCCGCGTCCAACGGATTTGCATGATAAAGCTTTTAAAGCTTTGGGAGCAAGAAAACTTCAACAAGAAGAAGCGGAGCATTTGGAAGTCATTGGCGATCATTTGGTCGGAACGACGATTTATATGGATATGGTATCGGTGGGAGCAACAATCAATACCATGCTTGCAGCCAGTCGTGCTAAGGGATTGACTGTGATTGAGAATGCGGCGCGCGAGCCAGAAATCATTGATGTGGCGACTTTACTTAATAATATGGGCGCTCAAGTTCGAGGAGCGGGAACAGATACAATCCGTATCCTTGGAACAGATACGATGCATGGCGCGCAACATACCGTTATTCCAGACCGCATTGAGGCAGGGACTTATTTGGCACTTGCTGCGGCAATGGGAGATGGTGTGGTGATTGAGAATATCATCTATGAACATTTGGAATCTTTCATTGCTAAGTTGGAAGAGATGGGTGTGCGGATGACGATTCGTGAGGATAGTATTGAAGTTCACAAGTCAGAAAATCTTAAAGCGGTAAATATCACTACGGTGCCTTATCCTGGATTTGCGACAGATTTACAACAGCCAATCACACCGCTTTTGTTGCAAACAAAGGGTCGTGGTTGGATTGTTGATACGATCTATGAAAAACGAGTGAATCATGTGCCAGAATTAGCACGTATGGGAGCCGATATTTCTGTCTTGGAAGATCGTATTATTTATGAAGCCCCAAATGAGTTGACAGGTAATCAAGTAAAAGCTACGGATTTGCGAGCCGGTGCAGCTTTAGTAACTGCTGGTGTGATTGCACAGGGTAAAACGGAAATTACGAATATTGAGTTCATTTTGCGTGGTTATGATCATATTATTGAAAAATTAACTGCGGTTGGTGTGGATATTCAACTGGTTGATTTGTGACAAAGTAAATATTTTTTCGTATATAAAAGTGAAGGAGAAAAAGATGGCTGATAAATTAAAATTTGAAATTATCGAAGAATTGATTGTGCTTTCGGAGAATGCTAAAGGTTGGCGTAAAGAGTTGAACCGGGTGTCTTGGAATGACGCTGAGCCGAAGTATGATTTGCGCACTTGGTCACCAGATCACGAAAAAATGGGCAAGGGAATCACTTTGTCTGATGAGGAATTTGCTGTGCTTTTGAAAGAGCTGGGAAATAAATAAGAATTAAAAAATACTCCTGATTTCAGGAGTATTTTTTAGACAAAAATCATCACGGTGAGAACAATATAGATGATCAGGGTAATGATAAATGTTAGGCGCCACCAGAGTTTGAGAAATCTGCGATAGGTGAACCGTTTGTAATAAAATAAATCAAGCAGCAGCAAGGTCAGTGCTAAGCCAGAAATGATGAGGATATAGTAGGGCAAAATGCTAATGCTGGTTATATTTTTAGAAAAAAGATGGATACCTAAGATGAGAAAAAGGGTCAAAACGTCTGGAATTTTCAATTTTCGATTCGTCAAACGACGGAGCCGAAAAAATTTGAAGATGAAAACGAGCGCAATAAACGTGATAAAAGGATAAAGCGCCATGAGAACTTTTGTAAACATAGCTTAATTGTAGCGGTTTTGGGCTAGTTTGTAAAGTATTTGTTGGTGTGTGAGAGGGCACGAATCAGGGCTAGACCAAAGACTGTGACGAGAATGGCTTTGACAATCTCAACGATGATGAACGGTGTAAAGCCAAGTTTCAGAGCAATTGTCCAGTCTACTTGGGTGAAATATTTGAGCCACATCGTGCCAATAACCAGCATGAGGAGGTGACCAATGATATTGATTATCAAAGCGGGCAGAGGGCTATAATGAACTTTGTGGAGCGCCCAAGAAATAAAGGTTCCCATGAGGAGAAAAGCAACCAGAAAACCTCCAGTTGGCCCAAAAAGAACAGCAATCCCAGAAGCACCTCCAGTGAAGACCGGCAGGCCAATGAAGCCAAGGAGGAGATAAAGGAGAATCGAAAGAAAAGTCTCGCGAGGCTTGAGAACAGTGGCGACAAGCCCAATGGCTAGGGTTTGGAGAGTGACAGGGACGATACCAATAGGAATCGCTAAGGGCGAGAGGGCAGCAATAATTGCCGTGCCAAGAGCAATGATAGTGAGGGTTTGAGTTTTCATTTCGTTTTTCCTTTATTTTATAGTTGAAATAAAATATACTAAAAATTTATTTTTTTTGCAAATTTCCGAGTGTTTTTAATAAAAAAGAGCTAAAAAAAGCTCTTGGGAATAGAGAAAATGCTGACGAAATTGATTTCTTAAATCCGTCAGTAATTTGGTCAGTAATGTTTTTAGTTTATTTCGCGAATCTCAACAAATTGGGCGTGAACAAAATCACCTAACAGGCGTGGTGCTATCTGGATACTCCGTCCGATTTCGCCTGCGGAGCAGATGATAAGATCGTGTTCAAGAGCGATATTATCAATAAAAATAGGAAATTTTTTGTTCTGCCAGATGCCGACAGGATTATTGGCGCCGTGAACATAGCCGGTTGTTTTTTGCAAGTCTTTTTGCGGAATCATGCTGACTTTTTTATTGCCGGAAACTTTCGCCAATTTTTTTTCAGAGAGGTGTTCGGTCAGAGGCAAAATGCCGATGATGGGGCCAGTCTTGTCGCCAATGAGCGCCAGCGTTTTGTAAATGTCGCTGCGTTCAATGTTTAAGGGTAATCCGCCTTCTTCTAGCGCATTGATTGCAAGACTGCTGTGTTCAATTTTAGCTTTGTCTAGAATTTGATCAACAAGGGTTTTCTTTAATTTTTGCTTTTTTGCCATAGTTTTATTATAGAAGATTTTGCTGATGCTGACAAGTTTCCTAGATTTTTTGCTCGAGAAAATGCTGACGCAATTTATTTTGTTTGAAAGATTTTAGGAAATTTTTTGACGAAAATACTCAAGATGATACCGGCTGCGACTGCGGTCAAGATGCCACTGATTCCATTGACAGCAAGAGAATAAGCAACGGCTCCCCAGCCTTTCCAAGCGTACTGGCTCCAAAAAATAATCCCTGCCAAAAAATGGAAAAAATATTTGACCAGAACAGCGATGAAGATTCCGCTGAGGACAGGAAAAAGTTTGAGCTTTGTAGTTTTTTGAGCGAAAAGTCCCGCTAATCCAAGGCAAACTGGAGCAATAAGATATTCCAGTCCGGCTTGAGTGAGCGTCAAAATATAAGCATGACCAGTAATAAGGGCTAAAATTCCCCAGATTAAGCCACCGAACGCTCCAGCCGCGAGGCCTCGCCGCAAGCTTAAAAGCAAAATCGGAATACAGGCAATCTCAATGATAATCCAGCCATAAACCGTGTTGGGAATCAGGCTGATCACGAAGGCGAGTGCTGCCATGAAAGCAATTTCCGTCAGTAGGCGGATGTTGAATTTAGAATTAGACATAAGTTCCTCCTAGAGCTTTTAACTTTTTTGTCAGTAGAGAAAATACTGACGAAAAGTCAAAAAAACTCCTTTTTGATGCGCACAAAAGGAGGGGTTTGAGATTAGACAATTGTCTTGACACATTCCTACGCTGGCATTACCCAGATCAGGTCAGATGGTATTTCTCGCTATTAACTGGCTAACTGCCTGGTTAATAGACCCATTGTGCAAATGTTTTGGTTACTTTTTAAGTTTAGCATATTTTTTGCGGAAAAGCGCTCTGGAAAACTTTTTAATTATTATGTTATAGATTACAGTGGAATAACAGTGGTTGTTTAACTTGAAATATAAGAGGTGAAAAAACAATAAAAATCACTTTTTCTAAGATTTTTATTGTTTTTTTCTTTTCTTTTTTTAAACTTAAAAAATATTTAAGGCAACATAAAAAATCCGTAATTCAAAAGTCTATAAAGTTTGGTAAAATTACTTTATAGACAAATTCGGATAGCAAATGCGATCGAGTGAGTAATGATGAAAATTGGTACAGAGAGCTTGTGGTGGTGAAAACAGGCACAATGGAAATCGTGAAAATGGCTTGATTTTCGCAGCGGAGATGAGGTTTTATACTAAATTTTCGACGGTTGGTTCTCGTTATTGAACTTGAAAGTTGCCTTTGTTCCAGTGATGGTTTGGCTTTACGAGTAAATGAATGTTGGGAACTTCCGTTGTTCAACCGAATATTCAGCTTGTGAGTGACAAAGTGCTGGAATCAAGAATGGTACCACGATTTAGCTCGTTTCTTATTTAGAAATGGGCTATTTTTATTCAGTGGATTGCTTTTGCTTAACGAGATTTGTAGGAGAGAAGCTGACAACTGCAGGGTCAGTTGCTCTTGAAAATAAGAATTTATTATAGGAAATGATAGTGCGAGGCATTATCAAGGGAGAAAAAACATGAATCCAAGAAATCGAAATATTTTGATTGCTGCCGTTGTTGTTGTCATCATTGCGGTTGCTGCTTTCTTTGGCTTGAGCCATAAATCAACGAACAAAACGGCGACAAGCGCTGATAAAACAGTCAAAATTGGTGTGATGACTGGAACAAAAGAAGATGATACAATTTGGAACACTGTGGCTAAAACAGCGAAAGACAAATATGGTATCACTTTGAAATTCACGCATTTTACAGATTACACACAACCAAATACAGCCCTTAAAAATGGCGAAATTGACTTGAATGCTTTCCAACATTATGCTTTCTTGAACGCTTGGAATAAAGCAAACAAAGGAACTTTGACAGCGATTGGGGACACAGTTATTTCACCAATTCGTCTTTATTCAAAAAAATTAACTTCTTTGGATCAGATCAAAGATGGTGATACCATTGCAGTACCAAATGATGCGTCAAATGAAAGCCGCTCACTTTACGTGTTGAAAGCAGCTGGTTTGATCAAACTGGATGTTTCTGGAAGCACATTGGCTACGGTTAAAGATATTAGCTCAAATCCAAAAAACTTGAATATCAAAGAACTTGATGCAGCTCAAACACCACGCGCACTTGATTCTGTCGCTGGCGCTGTCATCAATGATGACTTTGCAACAACGGCTAATTTAACTGCAAAAGAAGCGATTTTCACTGAGCCTGTCAACAAAGATAGCCAACAGTGGATTAACATTATCGTTGCCAACAAAAAAGATGTCAACAATAAAGTTTACAAAGACGTTGTGAAAGCTTATGAAACAAGCGCAACGAAAAAAGCAATTGAAAAAGCTTATCCAGATAAAAGCAAAATCCCAGCTTGGGGTTTGGATTTGAAATAAGCATGTAAAATTTTAAACAAAAGTCCCTAGTTTTAGGGACTTTTGCCCTAAGTAGCAAAAATGTTGTATAAAAAATACGGAAAGTAGGAAAAAAGATGAATCCTAGGAATCGGAATTTACTTATTGCAATTATTGTTGTCGTCATTGTAGCGGTGGGTGGTTTCTTCGCACTAAATCATAAAGGCAAATCAAACCAAGCAGCAACGCAAAAAACGGTTACCGTAGGGATTATGAGCGGTAATAAACAAGAACAAAGCATCTGGAAAACTGTGGCGGCCACAGCCAAAGCAAAATATGATTTGAAGCTCAAATTTGTTTATTTCACGGATTATAATCAGCCCAATGAGGCCCTACTTTCTGGCGATATTGATGTGAATGCTTTCCAATCTTATAATTACGTTGAAACATGGAATAAAGCGCATAAGAGTGATATTGTATCGGTTGGAAATACGTTCATTACGCCAATGCATATTTATTCGAAGCAACTCACAAAATTGGCTGATTTAAAAGCAGGTTCAACCGTAGCTATTCCAAACGATCCTTCAAATGAAAGCCGAGCTTTGTTTGTTTTACAAAGTGCTGGTCTGCTCAAATTGAACACGACAGACGTCAGCAAATTGGTCAGCTTGACGGATATTACGGAAAATCCGCACCAATTGAAAGTCAAAGAAGTGGACGCTAGCCAAACGCCACGTGCTCTTGATTCAGTAGCTATTTCTGTGGTCAATTACAATTATGCCACAGCTGCCAGCTTGCCAAAATCAGAATCAATCTTCATGGAGCCTTTGAACAAAGCCTCTGCGCAATACATCAACTTCATTGCCACAACAAGTAAGCAAAAAAACAACAAAACTTTCAAAGAAGTCGCCAAAGCTTATGCCACAAAAGCCACAGCCAAAGAAATGAAAGTTCAATATCCAGATGGCGGAGAAATTCCAGCATGGAACTTGAAGTTGTGAGCAAGAGAAATTGCTGACGTAAATGCTTTGAGCCAGAAAAAATGCTGACGTAAATTTCGTCAGTAAAAAAGTCGAAGAAAATGATAAAAGGAGACAATGATGAATCCTAAAGTTCGAAAAATCATTGTGGGACTTGCACTTTTGGTCATCGTTGGTGGGGCAGTTGGTCTTTTCGTCTCAAGACAGGAAGGGGCGAAAAAATCAGCAGCCAGCAATACGGTCAAATTGGGCCTGATGCCTGGGGGAAAACAAGAAGACATCATCTGGAAGCAAGTTCAAAAAAATGCTAAAGATCAATATGGAATCACGATAAAATTTGTGAATTTCACAGATGGAGATCAGCCCAATAAAGCGCTAGTTAATCACGAAATTGACCTCAATGCTTTCCAACATTATGCATATTTAAAATCATGGAATAAAGTTAATAATGGAAATATTGTGTCCATTGGTGATACAATAATTACACCGATTCATTTATATTCGACAAAATACAAAAAAGTGGCGGATATTCCTGACGGAAGTACAATTGCGATTCCGAGCGACGTGACCAACGAAAGTCGGGCGCTTTATCTGCTGAAAAATGCTGGTTTGATTAAGCTTGACACTTCGCGCGGTGCTTTGGCGACAGTCAAAGATATCGTAGCCAATCCGAAAAAACTGCAAGTCAAAGAACTTGATGCGTCGCAAACAGCGCGTGCACTCAGTTCCGTTGCGGCTTCAGTCATCAACTATAATTTTGCAATTTCGGCGAAAATTCCCGCTCATGCCTCAATTTTTGCTGAACCTTTGAACGCTGATTCTGCGCAATGGATCAATTTCATTGCCGCCAATAAAGCAGACAAAAATAACAAAACTTACAAAAAAGTTGTCAAAGCCTATGAGCAAGCCAACATTTCAGCGCTCATCAAAAAAGAATATCCAGACGCAGGCGAATTGCCCGCATGGAATCTAAAATTATAAACCAGAGTTCTCGCCATTGCGAGATTCTCTGTCAATGCTAACAAAACTCCCAGAGAAAATACTGACGAAAATCATTTTTCTCAGAGAAATTACTGACGGAAATTTTGTCAGTATTGACAGAGAAGAAAAAAATAAAGGAAATAAAATATGACAGCAATTATTGAATTAAACAATCTTTCTGTGCAATTTCACCAGAAAGGACGGCTGATTACAGCAGTCAAAGATGCCACATTGCATATTGAAAAAGGAGATATTTACGGAGTGATTGGCTACTCAGGTGCTGGGAAATCAACACTTGTACGCACCATCAACCTCCTTCAAAAACCAACAACGGGGCAAATCGTAGTCAACGGAGAAGTTATTTTTGACAGCGAAAATCCTGTTCAATTCACTGGTCAAAAACTCCGCGAATTTCGTCAAAAAATTGGAATGATTTTTCAACATTTCAACCTTTTGAGTGAAAAAACCGTTTTTGAAAATGTTGTTTTCGCTCTTCAACACACGCAAACCCAAGAGGAAAACGGCAAAAAACGTTATCTGACCAAGCAAGAAAAAGCTGAAAAAGTCAATCATCTCTTGACTTTGGTAGACTTGGCTGACCTCGCCGACAAATATCCTGCCCAACTTTCAGGCGGACAAAAACAACGGGTTGCTATCGCACGCGCCTTGGCAAATGACCCAGAAATTTTGATTTCTGATGAAGGCACATCGGCACTTGATCCAAAAACAACCAATCAAATTCTTGATTTACTCAAATCTTTACACGAAAAACTAGGAATCACTGTGGTTTTGATTACCCATGAAATGCAAGTCGTCAAAGAGATTGCCAATAAAGTTGCTGTCATGCAAAATGGGGAAATCATTGAGCAAAATAGCCTCATTGATATTTTTGCCCAACCTAAAGAAGTCCTGACTAAACAATTTATCGAGACGACTAGCTCAGTCAACCGCTTCATTGCAGGACTTTCGAAGACAGATTTATTAGCACAACTAGAAGACGACGAAGAATTGATCCACTTAGACTATTCAGGCACAGAACTTGCTGACCCTGTTGTTTCAGACATTACCAAAAAATTTGACGTGACCACGAATATTTTCTATGGTAACGTTGAGCTTTTACAAGGACAACCTTTTGGATCACTCGTTTTGACCATTAAAGGAACCACAGAACATCGGCAAGCAGCCAAAGCTTACTTGGCAGAACGCCATTTACAATATGAAGTTTTAGGTAAAATCGGAAAGGCGGTGAAATAATGATAGCATGGTTTGCACATACATTTCCAAACGTGGTATATCTTGGTTGGGGAGGTGAGACAGGCTGGGGAACAGCAATCTTCCAAACCTTCTATATGACCCTCATTTCAGCAATTGTTGGAGGTCTTTTAGGCTTGATTTTTGGTATTGGAGTTGTTGTGACTGCCGAAGATGGCATCACACCAAATCGCCCAATCTTCTGGATTTTGGACAAAATTGTCTCCATTGGTCGTGCTTTTCCCTTTATCATCTTGCTTGCAGCGATTGCTCCTTTCACCAAAATTTTGGTTGGTACGCAAATCGGTGTGACCGCAGCCCTCGTCCCTTTGTCACTTGGTGTCGCTCCATTTTATGCTCGCCAAGTTCAAGCCTCACTAGAATCAGTAGATCACGGCAAAGTTGAAGCCGCTCAAACCGTTGGTGCAGACTTCTTGGACATTGTCTTCACCGTCTATCTACGTGAAGAATTATCAAGTTTGATTCGTGTTTCAACTGTCACTTTGATTTCTTTGATTGGTCTGACCGCAATGGCTGGAGCTATCGGTGCCGGTGGTTTAGGAAACACAGCTATATCATACGGCTACAACCGCTTTGCTAATGATGTGACTTGGTTTGCGACAATTTTGATTCTTATCTTTGTCCTGTTAGTCCAGCTCATTGGCGATTTCTTAGCTAAACGTGTTTCACACCGTTAATTTTAAAAACTAAAATTTAAAGTGATTGAGTCGCTAGAAAAGAGAAAAAATGAAAAATAATTCTGTAAAAGTTGTTGTCGCCACAGGAATTGGTGCAGCGCTCTTTGTCATTATTGGATGGTTAATCAATATTCCGACCCCTATCCCAAACACCAGCATTCAACTTCAATATGCGGTTTTAGCACTTTTTTCAGCCTTATTTGGCCCGCTCGCTGGTTTTTTGATTGGCTTTATTGGTCACGCCCTGAAAGACTCGTTTTTGTACGGTTCTCCTTGGTGGACTTGGGTTTTAGGCTCAGGCTTGATGGGGCTTTTTCTTGGATTTGGTGTCAATCGAGCTCGTTTGACCCAAGGAATTTTTGGAAATAAAGAAATGATTCGTTTTAATGCCGTCCAACTCATTGCAAACCTTGTTGTTTGGGGAATTATCGCTCCGATTGGAGATGTTTTGGTCTATAGTGAACCAGCCAACAAAGTTTTCACTCAAGGGGTTGTTGCTGGCCTAGTCAATGCCGTGACAATTGCGGTCGCTGGAACTTTATTGCTCAAACTTTATGCCGCAACACGCACAAAATCAGGCTCATTGGATAAAGAATAAATCCATTTAGAGCAAAGATATGCTAAAATAAAAGCAGCAATTATTTGCTGCTTTTGCGTTACTATCAGATGTGTTTTTTAGAATAATTCTGAAATAAAAAAAGCTTCAACATAAGGAAAAAAATGGAACCACTCATCTCATTCAAAGATTTTACATTCAAATACGATTTACAAAAAAATCCAACACTAAAAAACATAAATTTAGATATTTTTGCTGGCGAAAAAGTCCTCATTGTCGGACCTTCAGGCTCTGGCAAATCCACAATTGGACAGTGCCTCAACGGCATTTTACCCCACCTGTATAAAGGCGAAGCGAGCGGTCATTTATCTATTGATGGTCTCCCCTTTGGAAGCTCGATTTCAGAGTTATCAACTAAAGTTTCAACGATTTTACAAGATACGGATGGCCAATTTATAGGGCTTACTGTGGCAGAAGACATCGCTTTTGCGCTTGAAAATGATGGAAAAGAGCCAGCCGACATGGTCACAGCTGTGAATTATTGGGCAGAAGTCACTGAAAGCAAGAAGCTCTTGGCCCAACGGCCACAAGATTTATCAGGAGGGCAAAAGCAGCGTGTTTCTCTAGCGGGCGTCTTGATTGACGAATCTCCAATTTTGCTTTTTGATGAACCTCTTGCCAATCTTGATCCCCAAACCTGCAAGGACACCATGCAGCTAATCAAAAAAATTCATGCCGAAAATAAAGTAACAACAATTGTTATTGAACATCGAATTGAAGAAGTCCTCAGCTTAGGAATTGACAAGATTGTTGTGGTAAATGAGGGGGAGATTGTGGCAATCGGTAGTCCAGATGAGCTTTTACGCACCACTGTTTTTGAAGAAAACAGTTTGCGTGAACCCCTTTATCTCTCGGCGCTCAAAGCCGTGAATTGCGCTAATTCATTGACCGATTTCTCTGATATCCAAAGTTTAGATCATCAAGGAGTCCAGCAAGCTCTTCTTAATTTTTCTAAGCAATATCAAACACCAATGGTCGCTGCCAGTGAAAATGAACTTCTATCAGTACAAAATCTGACGGTCAAATTTGATCAGCGTGAAGTTTTAAAGAATATTGACCTCAAAATTCAACAGGGAGAAAAAATTTCGATTGTCGGTAAAAACGGAGTAGGAAAATCAACCTTTGCCAATGCCCTCTGTCATTTTGTCGAGGCTGAGGGGGAGATTTTTTACCGGCAAAAATCTATAAAAGCAGATAGTATTTCAGAACGTGCTGCCAAAATTGGCTATATCATGCAAAATCCAAATCTGATGATTTCACAAAATATCGTCAGTGACGAAGTCGCCTCAGGACTTCGCTTGCGTGGGATAAGCGAAGAAATCATCAGCGAAAAGGTCGAAAAAATTCTGAAAGTCTGTGGACTTTATCCCTTTAGAAATTGGCCCATCAGCTCTTTAAGTTATGGTCAGAAAAAAAGAGTGACCATTGCTAGCATTTTAATTTTAGAGCCAGAAATTTTACTCCTAGATGAGCCGACAGCTGCTCAAGATTTGACATCCTACCGTGAAATCATGGATTTTTTGGATGAACTGAACCAAAAACTCCATCTGACCATGATTATGATTACACACGATATGTATCTCATCACAGAATATACCAATCGCACGCTTGTTTTTGCAGATGGAACAATTCTCGCCGATGATACACCTTACGAAATTCTTAAAAATGAGAAGTTTGTGATGAGCGGCAATCTCACCCAACCGAGTCTGTATGAGCTTGCAAAACAGACTGCTATTGATCCAATAGCGCTGACAACTGCTTTTATCAACTATCAATCTAAAGAAAGGACAGTCCATGAATAATCAACTTAAAGTCTTGGGATTCAAGGCCGGAACAGGTGTTATTTATGAAATAAATGCCACAGCAAAACTTTTGTTTTTTCTTTTGATATCCATCAGTAGCATGATTACTTATGACACCAGATACCTTGCTTTTGTTGCTATTTTCTCACTTATTTTATTCCGTTTTTCAAAAATTCCGTTTGCCTCAGTTAAACGGGTAGCCCAATTTGCAGCTCTCTTTGCACTACTTAACCTGTTGTTTGTTTTTATTTTCGATGCTGGTTATGGTGTACGACTTTATGGCTCTCAAACGATGTTGGTTGGGCCATTGAGTAGTGAAGAGCTCTTCTATCTTTTCAATCTCGTTCTTAAATATCTCTGTACGATTCCTCTTGCTCTTTTATTCATTTTGACCACAAATCCTAGCCAATTTGCAAGCAGTCTGAATAAGATTGGCTTACCTTATCGTTCTTCATATTCTGTTTCACTGGCCTTGCGCTATATTCCAGATATGCAAGAAAAGTTTATAGCAATTCGTAATGCGCAAGAGGCTCGAGGAATGGATTTATCTAAAAAGGTCAACTTGTTTTTACGAATTAAGCTGAACGTACAACTTTTGCTCCCTCTCATTTTTTCAAGCTTGGAGCAAATTGATAGCATTTCAACGGCAATGGAACTCCGACGATTTGGTAAAAAGAAAAAAAGAAGCTGGTACAGCTATCAACCATTGCAGGCAAAAGATTATTTTGTAATCTTTATCGCAATTTTAGGCGTTTTAACAGTGATTGCCCTTTTCTTTGTCAATCAAGGTCGATTTTTCAATCCTTTTCGTTAAAAATAGAGCCAAAAATTTCCTTACCATAGTCAAGATGACGTGAAACATTTTTCTTTAAGTGAAATAGAGCAGACTAAATTTGTCTACACACTGAAAGCAGAGTAATCTGCTTTTTGTTGTCTTGCAAAAATGACCGGAAAATGGCATAATAGGGAGTGTAAAAAACTTTTTACAAAAAATGATTTATAAAAAAATAAAATTTAAAAATTAACGAAAAAGAGGGAGAAAATGATTTTTCTCAGCTCAACTAGAAGGGATAATTATGGAAAATAGAATCCGTGAATTGCGTCGTCAAAAACATCTATCACAAGAAGACATTGCCCATATTGCTCATGTTTCAAGGCAAACAATCAACGCTATTGAAAATGATAAGTATGACCCAGAATTACTACTAGCTTTCAAATTGGCAGAAACTTTGGGGACAACGGTTAATGAGCTATTTAGCTATCAACCAGCAGTCATAAAAAGGAAAGAAAACGATGTATTTTGGTGCGAAAAATATCAATGTGTCTTATGGAAAAGAGCAGGTATTGAAAAACGTAACGTTGTCGATTGAAAAAGGAAAAACGACAGCGATTATTGGAGTCAATGGTTCTGGAAAATCAACAATTTTAAAAGCACTAGGTCGTTTGATTAAGATAGAAGGAGAGGTAATTTTTGATAATCAAAAATTAACAAAATTTACCAATCGTGAAATTGCTCGCATCTTAGCCCTTCTTCCTCAAGGCATCACAGCACCAGAGGACATTACGGTTTTGGAATTAGTCAGTCTGGGGCGTTTTCCTCACCAAAAGTTAATGCAACAACATTTATCAAAAAAAGATGAACTTTTTGTAGAACTACTGATGAAAGAAACTTCTGTGTGGGAAATCAAAGACAGTAAGGTTTCAGAACTTTCAGGTGGGCAAAGGCAGCGCGTTTTTATTACCATGATTTTGGCGCAAGACAGCGAAATTATTTTGCTTGATGAACCGACCACTTATTTGGACTTGGCACATCAGTTAGATATCTTGTGTTTGCTCAAAGATTTGGCGACCAAGCGGCATAAAACAATCGTTTATGTAATTCATGATTTAAATCAAGCGGCTCGCTTTGCTGATTGTCTTATTTTGGTCAAAGATGGACAAGTTGTGGGGCAGGGAACAGTAGAAGAACTATTTACCGAGAAAACCTTGAAAGATTGCTTTGGCCTAGATGTCACTTTGGGCTGTGATACCTTTACGAAAAGTCTGATGATTACTGGGGTGAAAGATGCCTAAAAAACGTTTTTTGACGGTCTTGTTAAGCCTCGTTTTTTCTTTACTCATTTTATCCCTACTCTATCTGATGTTGGGAAATCAAAATGTTCCGCTAGACCAGCTTTTTACGAATAAGATGGTCACACAACTTCGCCTTCCAAGACTCCTAAGCTTATATTTAACGGGTTTTTTGCTCGCTGTTAGTGGTTTTCTGGTTCAATTGATGACGCGTAACCCTATCGCTGAAATGGCGACGCTAGGTATTTCTGGTGGGTCAAGTCTTGCTTTATCAATTGTGCTAACGTTGGGCTTATCGACAAATGATGGGATTTCCGTACTTATCTCTGCAATTGGTGCCTTTGTGGCACTTTGTTTGGTAATGCTATTGACGGCGCGCACTCATTTCCAACCTCTCAAAGTGGTGTTGGTCGGCACGTCTGTTGGACTTTTTACGACGAGTTTGGCAAGTTCTTTGACTTTTGCTAGTCATGATACTCAGGCTTACTTTCGGTGGATTGTTGGTTCTTTCTCAGGGATTACTCAGGTAAAAGTGTGGTTAATGGCACTTGTTAGCTTAATTTTTCTTTTGTTGCTTTTTATCTTTTCCAGTCAAATCAGACTTTTGGTTTTTGGAGATGAACTGGCAAGATCACTTGGTGTGTCGGTCAATCAGGTGCGTTTGTTGATTATGACTTTGGTCGCTTTAGCCTCGGGTGTGACAGTAGCTTCCGTTGGGGTGGTGAGTTTTGTTGGTCTGATTGCTCCGCATATCGTCAAAAAAATCGCGCGGACTAACTTCTGGCAAAACATTTTTTTATCGGTTTTGGTGGGAATGTTTTTGCTTGTTGGTGCTGATTTGATTGCTCGTAATCTTTTTAAACCTTATGAATTTCCAGCAGGAAGTGTGACAATGCTTCTTGGTGCACCCTTTTTTCTTTGGGTGATTTCAAAGGAGGCGAAATAAATGAAAAAACGTTTTGCCTTATTGATCTTGGCTCTTATTTGGCTCATTATCATGAATTTGACTCAGTTCTCACTGAACGCAAAAATTTTAGCGCTTTTGATTCCTGAGTTTCGATTGCCACGTTTATTGACGGTTTTAGCGGCTGGTGTGGCCTTATCCGTTGCTGGATTTATCATCCAAAGTATCACTGAAAATCCACTGGCAGATAGCGGCACAATTGGTATCACGTCAGGCGCTTCGGCGGGGAGTGTCGCTTTTCTTTTAATTGCGGATCGCTTTGATCTGACAGGAATGTGGAATTTTTCTTATCCTATTTTCGCTCTGCTTGGCGCGCTTGTTGCTTTTGCAATGATTTACCTCTTTGCTTTGCGAAAAAATGTTAGCTCGGTGCGTGTCCTTCTGACGGGAATTGCGATTACAGCTTTTTTTCAAGCGTTGATTACTTTAGGGCAACTGTCGGTTAATGCTTTTGATTTTCAAAAGGTTGCAGTTTGGTTGTCGGGCGATGTGTGGCAAACAGGAAGTTCTTACCTTCTAGTTTGCTTGGTGTTATTGCTCGGTGGATTGGCTGTTTTACCGTTTTTTCTCAAAAAGTTGGAGATTTTGACTTTGGGAGAAGAGATGGCGACAGCGCTCGGCTTGGAAGTTAGAAAAACGAAGCTTCAACTTTATTTGCTAGCTTTGCTCTTTGCTGCTGTAGGTGTTCTTCTGGTTGGAGGATTGGCTTTTGTGGGCTTGATTGCACCACATATTGCGCGTGAAATCATGGGTTTTAAACCACGACGAAGATTGCTTGCAACCGCACTCTCTGGAATGATAATTCTATGTTTTGCAGACCTTGTATCACAGATGATTATCGCTCCGTCAAGTCTACCTTTGGGCTTTGTTGTTGCCTTCATTGGCGCCCCTTATTATATTTACCTCATTCAAAAAGTTTAGCTTTTAAACTTAAAAACAGTGATTTGCCAAGGCAAAGTTACTTAACAGCGTTCAAGTGGCTAGAGACTGATGAAAAAGAGAAAAAATGCAATTTGCATCTTTTCAAGCACACTATTTTTTCTAAGTTTCGTCGTTTCTGGGCAACTGAACTCACATCTTAAGGAGAAAACATGAAAAAAGTACTCACAACTCTTATCGCAGGAGCGGCCTTATTGACTTTAGCTGCTTGTTCATCTTCCACTTCAAAGTCGTCTTCTGATGACAAAACAGTGACTTTTCATGCTTTAAATGGGGAGGTCAAGGTGCCGGCTAATCCTAAGCGGATTGCTGTGCAAAATTATCCTGATGAGGTTGCTTCACTTGGTAGCAATGTCGTTGGGACAGATTCGTGGGCTTATCCTAATCCATTTTTGACAAAAAATCAAAAGAAAAATATGATAGATTTGGGAGCGCCAAAATTTAATTTGGAAAAATTAATTGCGCAAAGCCCTGATTTAATCATCACTGTGGATAAGGATCAGGTGGCAGATTATGAGAAAATTGCCCCAACTGTGCTTGTGAATTATAAAAAACTTTCAGGAATGAACCAATCTTTGGATTATTTTGCAAAATTGCTCAATCGCGAAACGGAGAAGGAGAATTTCTTGAAGTCTTTCAAGAAAACAGCAGCGGCTCAAAAAGCAAAGTTGGAGAAAGTTGATATAAAACCAAGCGAAAATACGATTTCTTTGTTAGAGCTTCAAGGGGATAAGATTTATGCTTTTGGTGATAATTTTGCGCGAGGCGGGCAAGCTTTGACGACAGGATTAGGTTTTAAACAATCGAAAAAGATGGCGGAATTGTCTAAAGGAACAGGTTATGCTGAGGTCAATGCAGAGAGTTTAGCGGCTTTTGATGCTGATTATCTCTTTGTTGATTTTGCTGAGAAAGATAAAGCGCAATTTGCAGCCTTAGAAAATAATCCAGCTTGGAAAAATCTTAAAGCTGTTAAAGAGGGTCATGTTGTGACAATGGACTACGATAAAGTTTATTTCTTTGGTGGGCCAACAGCGTCACAAAAGGAGTTGTCACTTTATACGGATGCTATCATCAATGCTACAAAATAAAAGAAAAAAAGTGTATAATCAGGCTATACACTTTTTTTGATACAATATGAAGGATTGATGAAATGAATATTAAACAATTACGTTATGTGGTGGCAATCGCCAATAGTGGTACTTTTCGAGAAGCTTCTGAGCAACTTTTTGTGAGCCAACCTTCCATGTCAATCGCTGTTAAGGATTTGGAACAAGAGCTTGGTTTTCAGATTTTCGAGCGTACGAATACGGGGGCTACATTAACGATTGAGGGAGAACGTTTTTACGAGCAGGCGCAAACGGTTTTGCGAAATTTTGAATCTTTTGAGTCAAAATACTCTAAACCGAAGGAATCAGACAAGATTTTTTCTGTTGCTAGTCAGCACTATGATTTCTTGGCACCTGTGGCGGTAGAATTTGCGAAAAAAAAATCGTGAAATCAAGAATTTTCGGATTTTTGAGTCTACGACTTATAATATTTTGCAAGAAGTAGCGCAAGGACACAGCGAGCTTGGCGTGGTTTATCTGAATAAGCAAAATCGCTCAGGAATTTTGCGGATGCTTAATAAGTTGGAGCTGGATTACGAAGAAATTTTCTTGTCGCAAACGCATATCTATATTCGTAAGGGGCATCCTTTGGCTCAACGAGAATCTATCTCGGCAAATGATTTGAAGCCACTTGACCGGGTACGGTTTACGCAGGAAAATGAACAATTCTTGTATTACTCAGAGGATTTGGTTGAGACTTTTGAAAATACTTTGATTTACAATGTGACTGACCGGGCCAGTCTAAACGGGATTTTGGAGCGGACAGATGCTTATGCGACTGGTTTGGGCTTCATTGATGATGCGAGTGTGCACAATGTGACCGTCGTGCCAATGGACGGAGACAACGGCAATAGTTTGATTTTGGTCAAACATCGCGGTCATTTATTGTCCAACGCCGCAGCTTCTTACAAACGGAGTCTGGAAGTTTATTTTGAAAATTATAAGTTTTAGGTAAAAATATAGAGAAATCACTGACGAAACAGTGATTTTTTTGCTGACGAAAATTAAGGCTACAAAAAAAGGATTTCCTCTTCAAAAAAAGAAATCCGTCAGTAAATTCTCTGGCTTTTCAGTTCAAAAAGGAAATCCGTCAGTAAAAATTCTGCTCAATTTCTTCGTCATCAGCAAAATTATCGGTTGTTGCAGGGTCGTCAGCATTTTCTCCGTCATCACTTTCGTCAAGCTCATCATCCGGTGCAAAATCAATGATTCGATGCTCAATAGCTGCGGTTTGAAGGATTTTTCCAATTCGTTTGATGGCCCCTGAAAAGTAATAAAGATAATAATCTTCTTTCATCGAGCCAACGTGGACGTAGCCCATGAATAAATTTGTGGCAATTTTCACATCTGTTAAGCGGTCGAACATCAAACTTTCGCTCGTGTGTCTAAAAGGCTGCCAATGTGCGTAAATCAAGCGATTGAGGCTAGTTAGACCAAAGGCATAATAACCTTGCGTGGTTCGCCATTTGATTTTGCTGGGCTGCTCTTTGCCCTCTTCGTCTAAAGCGGATTCTGCTGATTGAAAACGGATGAGAAATGAAATTTTAACTTCCTCATCATCCAGCAAGGCCTGTTCCAATAATTTGAAGTGCTTATTTCCTAGCCAATTTCCCAAAATGGGGAGCAAATGGCGACCGAGTTTGTATTGTTTTGCAAAATCTTGCATTTCCTGAGCTGATTTCATTTCGTCAACTTTCTGTTATTAAATTTAAAGATTAGAGGCTTTTGCTGATAGCCAGATATTTCCTAAAGAAATAGCCAAAACAATCAAAGTAAAATAATTCGTCAGGATATACTGATTATTGACCACATAATAAGCCGTCCAAAGTCCAGTCATTACCGTCAGAATGGCAAGAAAGATAAAAGTGATACTCCATAAGCGAAAGACCACAAAAACGAGAGCGGCCACTCCTAAAAGGAAAACGATTGTCTGCCAACTAAAAATAAAATGACGTAAATTAAACCACTGAAGTCCCACTGCAGAACGGATAGAGGTAAGTCCTTTTTTCAGACTCAAATCAAACGAATTAGCTGGTGCGCTCAGCACTTTAAAAAGGCTGCAAAGACTGTAAAGCCATAAGCAAATATTCACAATTAAAAATAAATAAGTTTTTTTCATATCGTATTCAAAGCTCCTTGTTATATTATACGAAATTTTTGTAAAAAATAACTTTTCAAATATATCTCACAGAGATGTTTTTTACATGAACGAAATAAAAGAGTCAGAAAAAAGCATCCATAAAATACACCCAAAGAAAAAAAGAACAGAGAAAATGCTGACGAAAATTTACTGACGTAAAAAAAGACAATTTTGTCAGTAAATAAAAGGGCTTACAGAAAATCAAGGCTAGAAAAAAAACAAAATTTATAGTAAAATTAAATTTGTAAACGAACGAACTCAATTTCGCTCAGTAAAAAATAAACGGAGAATTCACAAAATGCCTAAATTAGTATTTGCACGTCACGGTGAATCTGAATGGAACCTTGCTAACCTTTTCACAGGTTGGGCTGACGTTGACCTTTCAGAAAACGGAACACAACAAGCGATTGACGCTGGTAAATTGATCAAAGAAGCAGGAATCGAATTTGATATTGCTTACACATCAGTTTTGAAACGTGCAATTAAAACAACAAACCTTGTTCTTGAATACTCAGATCAACTTTGGGTACCAGTTGTAAAATCATGGCGCTTGAACGAACGTCACTACGGTGGTTTGACAGGCTTGAACAAAGCTGACGCTGCAGCTCAATACGGTGATGACCAAGTCCACATCTGGCGTCGTTCATACGATACATTGCCACCAGAAATGGCTCATGATGACCAATACTCAGCACACGGCGACCGTCGTTATGCTGGTCTTGAAGACTCACTCATCCCTAACGCTGAAAACCTCAAAGTTACATTGGAACGCGCGCTTCCATTCTGGGAAGATCAAATCGCTCCAGCTTTGAAAGAAGGCAAAGACGTCTTCGTTGGTGCGCACGGTAACTCAATCCGCGCCCTCGTTAAACAAATCAAAAAATTGTCAGATGACGAAATCATGGACGTTGAAATCCCTAACTTCCCACCACTCGTATTTGAATTTGATGACAACTTGAACGTTAAAGACGAATACTACTTGAAAGCAAAATAATTACCCTAAAATCACAGATTTCGTAGAAACTGTGATTTTTTGTGCCTTTTTTGCTATTTTTTCATACTTTTAATCAAAAAATTTGACCACGCTTTCAAATATTGAGATAATATAAGAGTAAAATTGCGACACAAAAGGAGAATGCGATGTCATTAGTTGGTAAAAAAATCGAAGAATTTTCAACAGACGCCTATCTTGGTGGAAAATTCATCACTGTTACAGATCAAGATTTCTATGGAAAATGGAATGTCCTTTGCTTCTATCCAGCAGACTTTTCATTTGTTTGTCCTACTGAACTAGAAGACCTAGAGGAAAGCTATTCAACTTTGAAAACACTTGGTGTAGAAGTTTACTCTGCATCAACAGATACCCACTATGTCCATGCTGCTTGGCACGAACATAGCGATGCCATTTCAAAAATCACTTACACCATGCTTGCCGATCCTTCTCAAAAAATTTCACGCGCTTTCGATGTTTTGGATGAAGAATCAGGACTTGCTCAACGTGGCACTTTCATTATTGATCCAGATGGAATCATCCAAGCCGTTGAAATCACAGCTGACGGCATTGGTCGAGATGCCAGCCAATTGATTGATAAAATCAAAGCTGCCCAATACATTCGTAACCATCCAGGCGAAGTTTGTCCAGCCAAATGGAAAGAAGGAGCAGAAAGTCTCCACGTAGGCATTGACCTCGTCGGTAAAATTTAATAACTAAAAGTGAGTGTTTACTCACTTTATTTTTGATTAAGAAAAATAGAGGGAAATCAGATGCTTTTAGATGAAACAACACGCGCTCAACTCCTCCCCTACCTTGAACTATTGGAAAATCCAATTTTTCTAAAGGTAGATGCAGATGAGAGCGAACAAGGTAAAAAAATCCGAGATTTCGTCACAGAGTTAGCAGACCTGTCACCAGAACTTTCGATAACCGAAGGGAAATTAAGTCGCACACCAGCTTTTAGCGTTGAACGTGAAGGCAGTGAGGGAATTCTATTCTCAGGATTGCCTCTAGGTCATGAATTAACTTCCCTTGTCTTGGCGCTTGTCCAAGTGAGTGGACGCCCGCCACGTATTGACGAGCAAACCATTGAAAAAATCAGGGCAATTAAAGAACCCATGCATTTTGACACCTATGTCAGTCTCACTTGCCATAATTGCCCTGACGTTGTTCAAGCACTCAATATTATGAGCCTGCTCAACCCTAACATCAGCCACACAATGATTGAAGGCGGAATGTTCCAAGAAGAGGTTGAAGCCAAAGGCATCATGGCAGTGCCAGCAGTCTTTAAAAATGGGAAAGAATTTCACAGTGGCAGATCCAGTCTCGAAGAATTAGTTGAAAAGATTAGTGGACCAGAGACAAATAATATATTCGCTGACAAAGCCCCATATGATATTTTAGTTGTTGGTGGTGGCCCTGCTGGAGTAAGTGCAGCCATTTATGCTGCCCGTAAAGGAATACGCACAGGACTTGTTGCTGAGCGCTTCGGTGGTCAACCTTTAGAAACTTTGGGTATTGAAAACCTGATTGGAACACCCTATATCGAAGGAACACAGCTTGCTCAACAACTTAAAGAACATCTCAAAAAATACCCTGTTGATATCATGAACTTACACCGAGCAGTCAAACTAGAAAAAAAAGAGCTCGTCGAGTTAAGTTTAGAAAATGGTGCGGTTTTAAAAACCAAAGCAATCATCCTAGCTACTGGTGCGCACTGGCGTGATTTAGGCGTTCCAGGTGAAGCAGAGTTCAAGACTAAAGGGGTGGCTTATTGCCCGCACTGCGACGGCCCCTTATTTGCTGGAAAAAATATTGCGGTAGTTGGCGGAGGAAATTCAGGTATTGAAGCTGCTATTGACTTAGCCGGCGTGGTTGCTCATGTTACCGTTCTTGAGTTTTTACCTGAACTTAAGGCGGATAAAGTGTTGCAAGAACGTCTGGCTCGTCTGAAAAATGTGACCGTCTTGACCAATGTTGAAACCAAAGCCATTAGAGGGACAGACAGAGTGACAGGACTGGATTATCAAGTGCGTGGTCAAAGTGACCTTACTCATCTAGAAGTAGCTGGGGTTTTTATACAGATTGGCTTAGTTCCCAATACAGACTGGTTGGCAGATACCCTCGAACTCAACTCACGTGGTGAAATCATTACAGATAAAGCGGAAAGTACAGTCCTTGATGGTGTGTTTGCCGCAGGAGATTGCACCGATAGTCGCTATAAACAAATCATTATCTCGATGGGAAGTGGAGCAACCGCTGCACTTAGTGCCTTTGATTATTTGATTCGAAATTAAAAAAACGAGTAAAAGGAAATACTTAAAGTTTTTCCTTTTTTTGTTGTATTTTACTTGCTAAAATATTTTTTCTTGATTAAACTTAAAGTAACAAAAATTGTAAGGTAAACTGAGCATAAATATGTTAAAATGTTTAAGTATAAATTTTGAGTAAGCAAAGCTCTTGGAGACGAAATGTCAAATAAAAGAAAAAACGATAAGCAAAATAAAACCAAACCTTCAACTAAAGCACCTAAAGTCTTAAAAAATCCAACAAAATCTATTCCAACAAGAATCAATCTGCTATTCTTTGTTATTTTTGTTCTATTTATGATTTTGATTGGGAAACTTTTTAATATGCAAGTTCTGAACCCTCATTACTATGCAGAGAAAGCAGTGAGCGCTGGAGGAAATGTTCAAATTATTAGCGGTGCACCGCGTGGGAGCATTTATGATGCGACAGGAAAACCCTTGGCAAGTACAGTGCCTGTGCAAGCCGTTGAATTTACCCGCAGTCAAAATGCCACAGCGAGTGAGATGCGAGAAGTTGCAGATAAGTTAGCAACCATATTGTCAAATACAATTGATGCTGGAACTTTGACAACTCGTGATAAAAAGGACTATTTTTTAGCTGATGCTACCAATCTTGAAAAGATTTCGGAAAGCTTAACCAAAAAAGAAAAAACCGATAAACAAGGAAATGATTTATCAGGAACCGATATTTATGAGGTCGAATTGTCTAAAGTAAAAGACAGCGACTTGAATTTCACACCAGAGCAAGAATTTGCAGCTAAACTTTTCAAAGAAATGAACAGCACAATGGTTTATAACAGCACAATGATTGCATCTGGTAGTATCACGGCAGAGCAACAAGCGACCATAGCTGAACGAGAAAGTGAACTTCCTGGAATTAGTATTGGAACATCTTGGGATCGTACATATGCCCAAAATTCATTAACGCCACTTATGGGTAAAATCACAAGCTCTAAGGCAGGGATTCCGGCTGAAGATTTAGATAGTTATCTGAAAAAAGGCTATCAGCGTAATGACCGTGTCGGAACAGGGCTCTTAGAAAAAGGTTATGAAAGTGATCTTCAAGGAACCCATAGCATCAAAAAAGTCAAATTTGACAAAAATGGTGATGTTTCAGGCACAAAAACAATCCAAGCGGGTAAACGTGGGGATGATTTAAAATTAACGATCAATATGGACTTTGAAGATGGGGTCAACAATATTGTCCAAAATCAACTCCAACAATTGATTCAACAAGGTTATGGTCAGTACAACCGTGGGGCATATGCGGTAGTCTTGAATGCCAAGACAGGAGCAGTCCTTGCGATGTCTGGTTACAATCGTGATGCAAGTACAGGGGTGATCACTTCCGATGTTTTAGGGACTTTCCAAAATATCTTCGTCCCAGGATCTGTAGTCAAGATGGGAACATTGACGGCCGCCTGGAATGCGGGAGTGATTTCTGGAAATGATACTTTGACTGCTCAGTCCATTCAATTTAAAGGTTCTCCACCAATCAATGACTGGTGGGGGGATTACTCACCAATGCCTTTGACCGCAGTTCAAGCCTTGCAATATTCATCCAATACCTACATGATTCAACTAGCGATGAGAATGATGGGGGCACCTTACACAGCAGCCGGTCAATATTTTGATAACAGTAATCGAGAAAAAGCCTATGAGGAACTCAGAAAGGCTTATGCTTCATATGGACTAGGAGCTTCGACAGGATTTGACATCCCTGGGGAATCCACAGGTTATCTTCCCTCTGCAAAATCTGATGCTGCTGCGGGAGTCAATGTCTTGTTTGAAGCATTTGGCCAGTATGATAACTACACTCCTTTACAGTTAGCAGTTTATGCAGCGACTATTGGGAATAACGGAACGCGTCTATCCCCTCACATCGTCCAAGGAATCTACGAAGGAAGTTCAGATGGTTCGATGAAAAATTTAGTTAAAAATATCACACCTAAAATTATGGACAAGGTGAACATTACGCCAGATAATATGGATGTCCTTCATCAAGGGATGTATGCTGTCGTTCACGGTAGCGGAGGTTATACAACAGGTAGAGGAATGAGTGTTGCTAATGTATCAATCTCAGCGAAAACAGGGACTTCCGAAGCAGATAAACTGCTTCCGGACGGAACAACAGTCACAGTAACAGCTAATAATGCTGTGGCTTATGCGCCATCAGATGATCCACAAATTGCGATTGCAGTTGTCTTACCAGATAACACGGAAGCTAACGCAAGCAGCGGAACAAAGGCCAATCAGAATATCGTGACAGAAATAACAAATCTTTATTATTCTAATCCAGTCTATCAAGCACAGTAGGATAAGAGAACAGGGGAATCACGAAAAATTTCCCTGTTTTGTTTTCTTTTCATTTTAAATGTTTTATAGTAAAATGGATGAACTAGAGAAAATATTAACAAGTGAAGAATTGGTGAATTATGTATTATCCAGAACCTATTGCCAAGTTGATTGAGTCGTTTTCAAAATTGCCTGGAATTGGACAAAAAACGGCTACTCGACTGGCTTTTTATACGATTGGCATGGACGACCAAGAAGTCAATGAGTTTGCTAAAAATTTGTTGTCGGCAAAGCGAGATCTGCGTTTTTGCACGATTTGTGGCAATTTAACAGAAAATGATCCTTGTGCCGTGTGTACGGATTCAACACGGGATAAGTCAACCATTTTGGTTGTTGAAGAATCAAAAGATGTGCTTGCTATGGAGAAAATACGAGAATATCGTGGTCTTTATCATGTCTTGCACGGAACGATTAGTCCAATGAATGGCATTTCTCCAGATGAAATCAATGTTAAATCATTGATTACACGACTCATGGACTCAGAGGTGACAGAGATTATCATTGCGACAAATGCCACTTCTGATGGTGAAGCGACAGCAATGTACCTGGCACGGATGATTAAACCAGCAGGTATTAAGGTAACGAGATTAGCGCGGGGCTTAGCTGTTGGCTCAGATATTGAGTACGCTGATGAAGTTACATTGTCTAAGGCGGTAGAGAACCGGTTGGAAATTTAAATTTTACTGTGGTAAAATGGACAAGACGATACGGATGCTTTTTGTAAGTTACAAAATATTCGTATGAGGAAAAAGCTACTGGCAGTTCTGTCAGTAAAAAAGGATGGATTATGTCAAAAGAAACATTAATTTTGTTATATGGTGGTCGTTCAGCTGAACATGAGGTTTCTGTTCTGTCTGCAGAATCAGTGATGCGTGCGGTCAATTATGAACGTTTTATAGTTAAAACTTATTTCATTACCAAATCAGGCGATTTTGTAAAAACGCAAGAATTTACAGAATTACCAGCAGCCGATGAAAAATTGATGTCTAATGATCAAGCAGCTGCTGAACCAAAAATTTCACCAGCGGCAATTTATGAAAAAGATGCGGTCGTTTTCCCAGTGTTGCATGGCCCAATGGGAGAAGATGGCTCTATCCAAGGTTTCTTAGAAATTTTACGTTTGGCTTATGTTGGGCCAAACATTTTGTCAGCATCAAGCACGATGGATAAACTTTTGGCAAAACACGTTTTTGAAGCTGTTGGTGTGCCTCAAGTGCCTTATGTAGCGGCATTTGCTGACGAAAATCAGGCTGAAATTGCTGAAGAAGTCGTTGAAAAACTTGAATTTCCAGTTTTTGTTAAACCGGCAAATATGGGGTCAAGTGTTGGGATTTCGAAAGTTGATGATTTAACTGGGCTGGAACCTGCACTATTGGAAGCTTATAAATACGATAACCGTGTTGTTATTGAACAAGGAGTTGATGCGCGTGAGATTGAGTGTGCTGTTCTTGGTAATGGTGGTGAAGTTGCAGCGACTTTACCAGGTGAAGTAGTCAAAGATGTAGCTTTTTATGACTACAACTCTAAGTACATTGATAATAAAATTCAAATGGATATTCCGGCAAAAATTCCAGCAGATTTGGCACAAAAAATTCAAGATTTTGCAACACAAGCCTACAAAGCAGTGAACGGTGCTGGTTTGTCGCGTTGTGATTTCTTTGTGACCAAAAACGGCAATGTCTATCTCAATGAGATTAATGCTATTCCAGGATTTACTCAATGGTCAATGTATCCATTACTTTGGGAAAATATGGGCTTGAGCTATTCTGATTTGATTGAAAAATTGGTGGATTTGGCAAAATCAGCCTTTGAAATCAGAGAAGCACATCTTGCCTAAAGACAAGAAGTCTGTCATTTTACTGACGGACTTTTTTGTCAGTAAAAATGTTATAATGGAGCTATTATGAAACTCACAATTCACGAAATCGCTCAGGTCATTGGCGCAAAAAATGATTGGTCACAGCTGACAAATGCGTCAGTAAATAATATTGAATTTGACAGCCGTTTAATCACGGCTGGCGACATTTTTTTACCCTTGCATGGTGCGCGCGACGGCCATGATTTTATCCCGACTGCTTTTGAAAAAGGGGCAATCATGACCTTTTCAGAAAAAACAGTTGAGCAGCCTCATCTTTTGGTCGAGAACAATCTCAAAGCTTTCCAAAAACTTGCTCAGTATTATCTTGAGAAAACGCAAGTTCCAGTTGTTGCTGTGACAGGATCGAACGGTAAGACAACGACTAAAGATATGATTGCAGCTGTATTGTCTAAAAAATACAAAACCTATAAAACACAAGGCAATCATAACAACGAAATTGGGCTACCTTATACCGTTTTGCATATGCCGGACGACACAGAAAAATTGGTTTTGGAAATGGGAATGGATCATCCAGGAGACATTGATTTTCTATCAAAGCTCGCCCGACCAGAGCTCGCTGTCATCACACTGATTGGTGAAGCTCACCTCGAATTTATGGGAAGCCGGGAAAATATTGCCAAAGGTAAAATGGGGATTACAGCAGGTCTACACGGCGAATTAATTGCACCTGCTGATCCGATTATCAATACTTTTATTCCAGAAAATCAAAAAATTACGCGATTCGGTGCTTCTGGCGAAGAATTGTACATCACAAAATTGATTGAACACAAAGATTGTTTGACTTTTGAAACTAACTTTTTGAATGACGAAATCAGTATCCCTGTTCCAGGAAAATATAATGCAACGAACGCGATGCTAGCAGCCTATGTTGGCTGCCATTATAGCTTGAGTGAGCCAGAAATTCGCAGTGCTTTAGGACAAGTTGAGCTGACTAGAAATCGCACCGAGTGGAAAAAAGCTAAAAATGGTGCAGACTTGCTCAGTGATGTTTATAATGCCAATCCAACTGCTATGCGCTTGATTTTGGAAACTTTCCAAGCCATTCCTAAAAACAAAAACGGGCGCAAAATTGCTGTGCTTGCTGATATGCTGGAGCTTGGACCAACAGCAGTGCAGCTGCACGAGCAAGTCTTGGAAAGCCTTGATTTTACCAAACTCGATGCGGTTTACCTCTATGGTCCACTGATGAAAAACCTTGAAAAAGTTGCTGCGGATAAGCCCGTCAGTCATTTTTCAGATTTAAAAATGCTGACGGAAATCTTGTCAGCAAATCTTCAACCGACAGACCAAGTCCTATTTAAGGGTTCTAATAGTATGAAACTGTCTGAAGTTGTCGAAAAATTGATTTGATATTAAGAGAAAATGCTGATGTAAGTATCAGGATTTTTTCTTTTGTTAAATTATCAGAAAATATATAATTTCACTTGACAATTTAAGGTCAGCATAGTATAATAGTCGCCATAATGAATTTTCAGAAAACTAAGAAAATTCGTTTTTTGTGAAATTATTGAAGGAGTTTAACATGAAAAAGAGAAAAGCAGTAGCTTTGACTACAACCGCCGTCCTATCAGGTTTACTTTTGGTAGCGTGCGGAGCTAAGGAGAGCCAACAAAAAAATATTCAATTTTCAGTTCCAACAGACATTGCCTCATTGGACTCAACGATTATAGTTGACCAGTATTCTTATGATGTGGCAGGGAATGTTGAAGAAGGATTGACACGAGTGAACAACAAAGGGGTTCCAGATTTGGCGTTGGCGAAATCTATTGATGTGTCAAAAGATGGACTGACTTATACGATTAACCTCAAGAGCGATTTAAAATGGTCGAATGGAGATAAGTTGACAGCAAAAGACTTTGTTTATGCTTGGCAACGTGCCGTTGACCCTAAGACTGGTTCAGAATACGCTTACCTTTTGGGAGCTATTTCTAAAGCCAATGATATCATTGCTGGAAAAGCAGCTGTTGATAGCCTAGGTGTCAAAGCTGATAGTGAAAGCAAGTTAACTGTTACGTTGGCGTCACCAACGCCTTATTTCAAATTCCTCCTGTCACAAGCAGTTTACTATCCGCTAGACCAAAAAGTTGTGGAAAAATATGGGAAACAATACGGAACATCATCAGATAAAACCGTTTATAACGGTCCTTATATGTTCAAGAAAGAAAAAGCATGGACAGGCACTAATAAAACCTTCTCAATTTATGCGAATCCAAACTATTATGACAAAGCAGCAGTTAAGTCTAAAGAAATTGATTTTCAAGTGGTTTCGAATGCTAACACAGGAGCTCAACTTTATAAACAAGGGAAACTCGATTTTACGCTGTTGTCTAGTACAGACTTGATTGAAGCTAATAAGAAAACTAAAGGCTACACGACTTTTAAACAAGCCCGGACGGATTACATTGAATACAATCAATCTGGTAAAAATGCCTCTAGCCCCGCTGCGCAAAAAGCACTGGCCAACCCAAATATCCGTGAAGCAATCAATTTGGCGACTAACCGTTCAGCTGTCGTCGATGCTGCTCTGCCAGGTTCTAGTGTTGCCACGAGCTTCACCCCAGTTGGAATGAGCAAAACAGCAAGTGGGGAAGATTTTGCGACTTACGCAAAACAGGGCTATACTTACGATCCAGCAAAAGCGAAAGCACTTTGGAAAAAAGGTATGGAGGAAGTTGGCTTGAGTAAAGTTACACTTGGTCTTGAAGCAGCAGGAGACCTAGCGCCTTCACAAGCAACTGCGAATTTCTTGCAGACGGCCTATGAGCAAAATCTACCAGGATTGAAAATCAATTTGAAACTTGTGCCTTTTAAACAACGTCTCAATGATGCACAAAATGGTAATTTCGATATGGTAATTTCAGGTTGGGGCGGTGATTACGCTGAACCTTCAACTTTCTTGCAACTTTTCACCACAGGGCAATCTTACAATGATGGGAAATTTTCAAGTACCGATTATGATACAGCATTTAAACAAGCAACAACAGTTCCAGACGTCTTGAATCCAGCGAAAGTTGATGCGCATTACAAAGCTGCAGAAACGTTCCTCTATCAAGGTTCTTATATTAATCCGATTGATTTTCAAGCTAACCCAGCTTTAATGAATCCAGCAATCAAAGGACTTGATTTCCATTCTACAGGCCTAGCTTTTGATTTAAAAACAGCTTATATTAAATAAATGACAAAAAGATGGATTTTCTGAAAATTCATCTTTTTCTATTGACATTTCGCTGTAAGAGAAGGTATAATATAGAAGTGCAGAATTTTCTGAAAATAATGTTTTCTGTAAAAAATCAAATTGCGTTTTCAAGAAAATTTATCTGGATGAAAATTTGTGAATTATTTCCGTTATAAAATTTTTAAATGATAATTTTGAGAAAATCTAGCCATTATACTTTACAATTTAGATTGAATTAAGTATAATACCAATATAATAAATTTTCTGACAATACTAAAAATTACAAAGTCAGAGATCATTCATGAAAGAGGGAAAATTACATGAAGACTTGGAAAAAGGTTACCTTAGGTACCGTTGCGCTTGGTTCAGTAGCCGTACTCGCGGCTTGTGGAAACAGTGACTCATCATCATCGTCAAAAGACATTCAATGGAATTTGTCATCACCAATTCAAACATTGGACTCATCATTGGCTACAGATACATACTCAAATATCATCATTGGTAATACTAATGCTGGTTTGACTCGTGTGGATAAAAATGGTAAAGCAAAACCAGAATTGGCAAAATCAGTGGATGTATCATCTGATGGCTTGACTTATACTTTCCACCTTCGTGATGGCTTGAAATGGTCAAATGGCGATAAATTGACAGCTAAAGATTTTGTTTACTCATGGCAACGTGCAGTTGACCCAGCGACAGCATCAGAATATGGTTACCTTCTTGGTGCAATTAAAAATGCGAATGATATTAACTCTGGTAAAGGGGACAAATCAACGCTTGGTGTTAAAGCAACAGATGATAAAACGCTTGTTGTAACACTTGCTCAACCAACACCGTACTTTGAATATTTGACTGCTAATGGTGTTTACTACCCACTCAACCAAAAAGTTGTTGAAAAATATGGTAAACAATATGGTACATCATCAGAAAAGATGGTTTACTCAGGTCCTTATAAATTTGAAAAATCAAAAGGCTGGAACGGTTCAAATCAAACTTTCTCAATCGTTAAAAATGATGACTACTGGGATAAAAAGGATGTGAAGACAAAAGCCATTGACTTCCAAGTTGTTCAAGATGTCAAGACTTCATTTAACCTTTACAAACAAGGTAAGATTGACCAAGCAAGTATTGGTGACCCAGACCTCTTCAAAGCGAATAAAGATAACAAAAATGTTACTTCACTACATGAAGCCACAACAGCTTATATCCAATATAACCAATCTGGAAAAAATAAAGCACTTGCTAACAAAAATATCCGTGAAGCTTTCAACCTTGCTACTGACCGTCAACAATATGTTGATACAGTAACACCAGCTTCTAATCCTGCTACAGGCTTGACACCAGCAGGAATGGCCCAAACCAACACTGGTGAAGACTTTGCAAAATATGCGGCTCAACCATACAAATACGATGCAGCAGCAGCGAAAGCGGCTTGGGCAAAAGGGTTGAGCGAAATCGGTGAAACAAACCTCACAGTGACGTTGACAACTGATGACAGCTCGGCCTCTAAGGACTCAGCAACTTTCCTTAAGCAAGCTTGGGAAAAACAACTTCCAGGTTTGACACTCAATATCAAGTCGGTACCATTCAAACAACGTTTGAATGACTCTACAACAGGTAACTTTGACATGGTCATCTCACTCTGGGGCGGTGACTACGCTGAACCTTCAACATTCCTTGATTTGTTTGTGAAAGATGGGCCAAACAATAACGGTAAAATCAATAACGTAACTTACGACAATGCCGTTAAAGCAGCAGAAACAACAGACGCCCTTGACCCTGCAAAACACTATGCAGATTATAAAGCGGCTGAAGAAGCGCTCTACAATGAATCAAACCTCAATCCGCTTTATTTCCGTACCACACCAGTTCTTCGCAATCCTAACCTCAAAGGGGTTCATTTCGGTTCAACTGGTTTGATGTACGATTTCAAAACGGCTTACCTCAAATAATAACAGATATTTAGAGCAGGAAAGTTAGGATTGGCAGATTGCCAACCCTATCTTTTCGCTTAGATTAGGAAATTTTTTATGGTTAAATATATTCTTAAACGTTTGGGGCTGTTGCTTCTAACCTTATTCTTGATTGTGACATTGACTTTCTTTATGATGCAAGTCATGCCCGGAACACCTTTCTCCAATCCAAAATTAACGCCAGATCAGCTGGAAATTTTGAAACACGCTTATGGTCTTGATAAGCCACTCTGGCAACAATATCTTATCTATATCGGTCATATGTTTACGGGTAATTTCGGAACTTCATTTGTGTATACCAATCAACCTGTAATTACAATGATTGCCCAACGCCTCCCTGTTTCTATGCAGCTTGGTGTTCAAGCTTTAATTGTTGGTACAATCTTGGGAGCTTTCATGGGGAAAGCGTCTGCTCGTCGTAAAAATGGATGGCTTGATGGGATTTTTGGATTCGTATCAGTACTTGGGATTTCCGTGCCTTCATTTGTTATAGGTACTTTGATTCTTCTTTACCTCGGATTCAATTTGAATCTTTTCCCAATTTCAGGTTGGGGTACTTTCTCACAAACGGTAATGCCAACTTTGGCATTGTCATTGGCTCCAATGGCAGTAGTAACACGTTTTGTCCGTTCTGAAATGATTGAGTCGCTTTCTTCAGATTATATTCTTCTGGCGCGTGCTAAAGGATTGTCTGAAAAAGAAGTGGTTAACAAACACGCGGTACGTAATTCACTGATTCCAATGTTGACTTTGATTGGTCCAATGGCAGCGAATCTCTTGACAGGTTCGGTCTTGATTGAGAAAATTTTCTCAATTCCTGGGATTGGTTCTCAGTTTGTTGATTCTATTCCAGCGAAAGATTTCCCGGTCATTATGGCAACAACGATTGTTTATGCTGTAATCTTGATGCTTTTCATCTTAGTTACAGACATTTTGACGGCAATTGTCGATCCACGGGTTCGTTTATAGAGAGGGTTTGAAGAAAATGGAAAATATAAATAAAGACTTCACCCTTGTTGGTTCAAAGGGTTCAGATTCAACAGAAAAAATTGCGAAACCAGCCTTGAGCTTTTTCCAAGATGCTTGGCGTCGTTTTAAGAAAAATAGAGTAGCACTTGTTGCAATGTGGGTTATTGTTATTACCTTAACTTTCTCTGTTATTTCGGCAGTGGTTGTTCCTCAATCTAAAGCGAATTATTTCAATCCAAACAAAACACAAGTATACGGTAATCTTCCGCCTAAGCTTTCAGGTGATTTGCCTTTCTGGAATGGTGAATTTAAAGCACCAGGTTCTAGCACACGCTCTAATGTTTATGAGGAACAAGGTGTTGAAAAGGGTAAAAACTATATCTTTGGTACGGATAAATACGGTCGCTCTTTGGCTAAACGAACGATCGTTGGTTTGCGTATTTCTTTGATTATTGCTTTGGCTGCCGCCTTGATTGACTTAATTATTGGGGTAACTTATGGGATTATTTCTGGCTGGATGGGCGGAAAAGTCGATCTGGTCATGCAACGGATTATTGAAATCATCCAATCAGTGCCAAACTTGGTTGTGGTTACGATGCTTGCTTTGCTTTTAGGACAAGGGATTTCATCAATCATCATTGCGATTGGTTTGTTTGCTTGGACAGGGATGGCAAGGCAGGTAAGGAATATGGTTCTTTCCTATAAAGAGCGTGATTTTGTCTTGGCTTCCAAAACATTGGGGCAATCCACATGGAAAATTGCTGTGAAACACTTGCTTCCAAATGTTTCTGGTGTTATTGTTGTTCAAATCATGTTTGATATTCCAAGTATGATTATGTATGAAGCTGTTTTGTCGGCGATTAACCTTGGGGTTAAGCCACCAACATCTTCTTTGGGATCATTGATTAATGATGGGATTGCAAGTTTGCAATTTTATCCTTTCCAATTAATTATTCCAGCTATTGTCTTGTCTGTGCTTTCATTAACATTCATCTTCTTTGGAGATGGTTTGCGTGATGCATTTGACCCTAGAGCAAGTGAGGATTAGAAATGACAAAAGAAAAAGTATTAGAAGTTAAAAATTTGCATGTCAATTTCCACACTTACGCTGGAGATGTGAAAGCGATTCGTGATGTTTCTTTTGATTTGGAAAAAGGACAAACTCTGGCGATTGTTGGTGAGTCTGGTTCTGGTAAGTCTGTAACAACAAAGACTTTGATGGGTTTAAATGCCAAAAATGCTGTGATTCCAAAGGGAGAATTATTGTTCAAGGGGCGTAATCTTCTGGACCTTAAAGAAGAAGAATGGCAAAAAATTCGTGGGAATGAAATTTCGATGATTTTCCAAGATCCGATGACTTCTCTTGACCCAACCATGCGTATTGGTAGACAGATTGCTGAGCCGATGTTGAAACACAACAAAGGGATGAGTAAGGATGATGCGATGAAACGTGCCTTGGAATTGATGCAACAAGTAGGAATTCCAGATGCGGAGCAACACATCAATGATTACCCACACCAATGGTCAGGCGGGATGCGCCAACGGGCTGTTATCGCTATTGCGCTTGCTGCTGATCCTGAAATTTTGATTGCGGATGAGCCTACAACGGCTTTGGACGTTACGATTCAGGCTCAAATCATGCATATGATGGCAGAGTTGCAAGAACGGATTAACTCATCAATCGTGTTTATTACGCACGACCTCGGTGTTGTTGCTGGTTTTGCTCATAAAGTAGCGGTAATGTATGCTGGGGAAATTGTAGAGTACGGAACGGTTGAGGAAATCTTTTATAATCCGCAACATCCTTACACTTGGGGACTTTTGGACTCTATGCCAACGGTTGATTCAAGTGTGGATCGTTTGGTTTCGATTCCAGGGACGCCGCCAGATTTGTTGAATCCGCCTAAGGGAGATGCTTTTGCGGCACGGAATAAATTTGCTTTGGCAGTTGATTTTGAAGAAGAACCTCCTTATTTTGAAGTTTCACCTACTCATTTCGCTAAAACGTGGCTTTTGGATCCACGAGCACCAAAGGTGACGCCTTCTGATAATATCTTGGCGCGCTGGAAACGCTGGGAAGAATTGAAAGGGGAGCTTTGATGGCTGAACGTAAGAAAGTAATTGAAATTAAAAACCTTGATTTGACTTTTAATAAAGGCAAAAAAGGAGCGAATAAAGCAATCAACAATGTTTCTTTGGAGATTTTTGAGGGAGAAACGTTTGGGCTTGTTGGTGAGTCGGGGTCTGGTAAGACAACGATTGGTCGTGCTATCTTGAAACTTTATGATAACTTTATCACAGGAGGAGAAATTCTTTTTGAAGGTAAAGATGTTCGTAACTTAAAAGGTTCAGAATTGCGGGATTATCGTTCTGAAGCGCAAATGATTTTCCAAGATCCACAGGCTTCATTGAATGGCCGGATGCGTGTGAAAGATATTGTTGCTGAAGGGCTTGATGCCAATGGTTTGGTCAAAAATAAGGCTGAACGTGATGCGCGTGTTCTAGAGCTCTTGCGCTTGGTTGGTTTGAATGACGACCATTTGACGCGGTATCCTCATGAGTTTTCAGGTGGACAACGTCAACGGATTGGGATTGCGCGAGCTTTGGCTGTAAAACCGAAGTTTGTTGTGGCAGATGAACCGATTTCGGCTCTGGATGTTTCGATTCAGGCGCAGGTTGTCAACTTGATGAAAGATATTCAAGCTAAGGAAAATCTGACTTATTTGTTTATTGCTCACGATTTGTCAATGGTTAAGTATATTTCTGACCGAATTGGCGTGATGCACTGGGGGAAAATTTTAGAGGTTGGGACTTCTGATGAAGTTTATAATCATCCTATCCATCCTTATACAAAGAGCTTGCTGAGTTCTATTCCTTCTCCTGACCCAATTTCTGAGCGGGAACGGACACCTATTGTCTATGATCCAACGGCTGAATTGGATGGACAGGAACGTGAGATGCGCGAGATTACACCAGGGCATTTTGTATTTTCAACTGAAGCTGAAGCTGAAATTTACAGAAAAAATGTAAGTTTGTAAGTTGATTTTCACAGAGAAAATGCTGACGCATTTGCTTTGCGTGCTTCGAGTGTCAAATTTGAATCGAAAAAGATTTTTGAGAATCCGTCAGTAATGAGGGGTTCTCTTTTTTCGTGAAAGGCTATGACTTTAGGGTTTGTTAGCATGAGGAGGGGGTTGTTCAGAGACTTCGCTTCTACTATCGAAAATCTATTGGATTTTTGATATAATTAAAGGAAGAATTTTTGCGAGGCTTGGCCAATGTAAGATGAAAATAAAATAATGAAAAATAAGAAAAGAAATTGAGAATACTATGAATTTACAAGAAGAAATACAGAAACGTCGGACTTTCGCCATCATCAGTCACCCGGATGCTGGTAAGACGACAATTACAGAACAATTGCTGAAGTTTGGTGGCGCAATTCGTGAAGCGGGGACGGTTAAGGCCCGCAAAACAGGAAATTTTGCTAAATCTGACTGGATGGACATTGAAAAAGAACGGGGAATTTCGGTTACTTCGTCAGTGATGCAGTTTGACTATGCTGGTAAGCGTGTCAACATTTTGGATACACCAGGGCACGAAGATTTCTCAGAAGATACTTATCGGACGCTCATGGCGGTGGACGCTGCAGTGATGGTAATTGACAGCGCCAAAGGGATTGAAGCACAAACGAAAAAACTTTTTCAAGTTGTTAAACGCCGTGGGATTCCTGTCTTTACTTTCATCAATAAACTTGACCGTGACGGGCGTGAACCGCTGGATTTGTTGTCGGAGTTGGAAGAGATTCTTGGGATCGCTTCTGTGCCGATGAATTGGCCAATCGGGATGGGGAAAAATTTCCAAGGACTCTATGATTTTACACATGGTCGTGTGGAAGTTTATCAGCCTGAGGATGATAAGCGCTTTGTGGAATTTGATGAAAATGGGGAAGTGCCGGCTAGTCATCCTTTGACAAAAAATCCTTTCTTTACTCAAGCTTTGGAAGATGCTGAATTACTTTTGGATGCTGGAAATCAATTTTCAAAAGAAGAAGTGACTGCTGGGCAATTGACTCCCGTCTTCTTTGGCTCGGCTTTGACAAGCTTTGGGGTACAAACTTTCTTGGAAACCTTCTTGGACTATGCACCAGAGCCACATTCGCATAAAACAGTAGATGAGGAAGAAATTGAACCTTTGAATCCTGATTTTTCTGGTTTTATTTTCAAAATCCAAGCGAATATGGATCCGCGTCACCGTGACCGAATTGCTTTTGTGCGGATTGTCTCTGGTGAATTTGAGCGCGGCATGGATGTGAATTTGGTGCGTACAGGAAAGAAAATGAAGTTGTCAAATGTGACACAGTTTATGGCAGAATCTCGTGAAAATGTGGAAAATGCGGTAGCTGGGGACATTATTGGGGTTTACGACACAGGGACTTATCAGGTCGGTGATACGCTGGCAACGGGCAAATTGAAAAAAGCTTTCGAGCCTTTGCCAACCTTCACGCCAGAACTTTTCATGCGTGTTCAAGCGAAAAATGTCATGAAACAAAAATCTTTCCAAAAAGGGATTGAGCAATTGGTTCAAGAAGGAGCCATTCAGCTCTACAAGGCTTACACGACTGGCGATGTCATGCTTGGTGCTGTGGGGCAATTGCAGTTTGAAGTGTTTAAAGATCGTATGGAGCGGGAATACAGCTCAGAAACAGTCATGACGCCAATGGGCTCAAAAACGGTGCGTTGGATTAGAGAAGAAGATTTGGACGAAAAAATGTCAAGTTCACGCAATATTTTAGCGCGTGATCGCTTTGACCATCCGTTGTTCTTGTTTGAAAATGAATTTGCGATGCGTTGGTTCAAAGATAAGTACCCCGATGTTGAATTGTTGGAACAATTTTCCGTTTAAAAATGCAGAGAATTCGCTGACGCATTTGCGTCAGTGAATTTTTATTGAGAGAAAATGCTGACGTAAATTTTTACTGGAAAAATGCTTTTTTGGAAGCTTTGAAATTGATTTTAATTTACGTCAGTAAGTTTTTTTATGAAAAAAAATAAAAAAATTAAATGGCGTAAGCATTTTCAGAGAAAAAAGTGTGTTATAATAGATAAGTTACATCAGGCGAGTCACATAAATTTCGCCTGGAACAAGGGTTTCGTACCCTGTAATAAAAATTTTGGCGTGGGAACACGCAGTAGAAAAAATAGGTAAATAATGAAATTTAGTGAACTCGGTCTGTCAGAAGGAATCGTAAATACACTTACAGAGATTGGTTACGAGCAACCAACTCCAATCCAAGAACAAACCATTAAATTGGCGCTTGAAGGGCGTGACGTTCTTGGTCAAGCACAAACAGGGACTGGTAAAACAGCAGCATTTGGTCTTCCAACGATTGAAAAAATCAATGCTTCAAATCCAGCAATCCAAGCGCTTGTCATTGCTCCAACTCGTGAACTTGCCGTTCAGGGTCAAGAAGAGCTTTTCCGTTTTGGAAAATCAAAAGGACTTAAAGTCCGCACTGTTTTCGGTGGTTCAAGCATTGAAAAACAAATTAAAGGCCTCAAAGCTGGTGCGCATATCGTTGTAGGTACACCAGGACGTTTGGTGGACTTGATCAAACGTAAAGCAATTAAATTGGATCAACTTGAAACTTTGATTCTTGATGAAGCAGATGAAATGCTCAACATGGGATTCTTGGAAGATATTCATTTTATCATTGAAAAAACACCAGAAGCTCGTCAAACATTGCTTTTCTCAGCAACAATGCCTGCTGACATCAAAAAAATTGGTGTGAAATTCATGAAAAATCCTGAACACATCAAAATTGCAGCTAAAGAAATGACGGCTGACCGTATTGATCAATATTTTGTAAAAACAAAAGAATTTGAAAAATTTGATGTTTTGACTCGTTTGCTTGATGTTGAACGTCCAGAACTTGCCATTGTTTTCGGTCGTACAAAACGTCGTGTTGACGAATTGATTCGTGGGCTTAAACTCCGTGGTTACCGTGCTGAAGGAATGCACGGCGACTTGGATCAAAACAAACGTTTGGCTGTTTTGCGCGATTTTAAAGCAGGACACATTGACGTTTTGGTGGCAACTGACGTTGCAGCACGTGGACTTGACGTATCTGGCGTAACTCACGTTTATAACTATGATATTACTCAAGACCAAGAAAGCTACGTTCACCGTATCGGTCGTACCGGTCGTGCTGGTAAATCTGGTCGCTCTGTGACTTTTGTTTCTTACAATGAAATGGGCTACTTGCGTGCCATTGAAAAATTGACAAACAAAGAAATGAAAGGCTTGAAACCACCAACAAAAGAGGAAGCTTATGAAGCCTCACTTTCTGTTGCGATGGACGACGTTTTGCGTGATTTGACAGATGAAGCTGGTAAAGCAAAATTGGCTAAATTTGACAAACAAGCTGAAAGTTTGTTGGAAAAATTTGACGCTAAAGAATTGGTAGCTCTGCTTCTCCAAGGACGCGTCAAAGACCCAGACAATCAAGAAGAAGTCAAAATCACAGCTGAACGCCCATTGCCATTCAATGGTGAAGGTAAAGGCTTCAACAAAAAAGGTAAAGGCGGCGGCGGACGCTATAAAGGCCGTGGAAATGGCGACCGTGACGGCAATCGTGGTGGATACCGTGGTAATCGTGATGGTAAAGATGGCGAACGCGGTGGAGATCGTAAACGTAATTGGAAAGATCGCGATGACAATCGTGGAGGTTACCGTGGAAAACGCGATGACCGTCGTTTCGATGACCGCAAAGCTGGCGAAAAAACACCACGCAAACGCACAACAGGCACTGAAAAATCAGCTGGTTTTGTAATGCGTAGCCGTGGCGATAAATAAGCACTAAACATGAAAAATACTGATTTATGTCAGTGTTTTTTCTTTTCGTCAGAAAAATCTCTACTGTTTTTAGATTTCGTCAGTAAAATTTCACAAGCAAACCAAAGATTTGCTTTCAAAAGCCAGATTTTATGCTATAATAGCGCTATGACAAATAACAAATTTAAATCAGGTTTTGTGGCGATTTTAGGTCGTCCAAATGTTGGTAAATCAACATTTATGAACCACGTGATGGGGCAAAAAATTGCCATCATGTCTGACAAACCGCAAACAACACGAAATAAAATTCAAGGGATTTACACGACTGAAAATGAGCAAATTGTTTTCATTGATACCCCAGGAATTCACAAACCACACAATGCTTTGGGTGATTTCATGGTGCAATCTGCTTACTCTACTCTGCGCGAATGTGATGTCGTTTTGTTCATGGTAGCTGCTGATGAGCCACGTTCAACGGGTGAAAACATGATCATTGAACGTTTGAAAAAAGCTGAAGTGCCAGTTATTTTGGTGGTCAATAAAATTGACAAAGTTCACCCTGATCGTCTTTTTGAAACCGTTTCTGATTACACTTCACAAATGGAATTTGCGGAAGTTGTCCCTATTTCAGCCAAAGAAGGCAACAATACTGAGCGACTTTTGAGTACTTTGTCTGAAAAATTGGACGAAGGCCCTCAATATTTCCCAGAAGATCAGATTACCGACCATCCAGAGCGTTTCTTAGTTTCCGAAATGATTCGTGAAAAAATCTTGCTTTTGACGCGTGAAGAAGTACCGCACAGCATTGCTGTAACTACTGATCAAATGACGCGTGATGAAGAAACAGGAAAAATTCACATCATGGCAACCATCATCGTTGAGCGTAAGAGCCAAAAAGGAATTATTCTCGGCAAAGGTGGCGATATGATTCGCAAGATTGGTAAAATGGCCCGCCGTGACATTGAAATCATGCTTGGTGATAAAGTTTATCTTGAAACATGGGTCAAAATCAAGAACGATTGGCGTGATCGCAAAATGGATTTAGCCGATTTTGGTTACAATCGTGATGATTATATGTAAAAAAAAATAGCGTTTTTTCGCTATTTTTTTATTTTATTATGAAATTTACAGATAATTGTGGTATAATATTGAAAATTATATATTTTGAAATAATTGAATTTGCCTCCTGAAGTAATGAAAATGTAGTTTGAGCGCTGTTATCAAAGCTCGAACTGCTAATTTTCTAATTTCAGCGCAGTCAGATTCAGATTTGGGGGAGAGATTATGTGTGGCTTTTTGTTTATGGAATCATCTGATTTGACAGTGGCGGAGTTCAAGGGCAATTTGCAGTTGATTGAACATCGGGGACCCGACGATTTACAGCACGTCCGCGATACTTTGGGCAATGATTTTGGCTTTTGTCGCTTGTCAATCATGGATTTGTCAGACTTGGGTCGCCAACCTTTTGGGTTAAATGGCAAACGTTTGATGTGCAATGGTGAAGTCTATAATTTCTTAAGTTTACGCAAATTTTTGGAAACCCAAGATTACAAATTTACGGGCGATTCCGACTGTGAAGTGCTTTTGCCTCTTTTTGAGGTCATGGGTATTGAAACAATGGTCAAGATGTTGGACGCTGAGTTTGCCTTTGTTCTGGTTGATGAAAATACTGGTGAAATCTTTGCCGCCCGTGATCCTTTTGGTATCCGCCCACTTTTTTACGGGTACAATAAAGCGACAGGGAAAATTTCGTTTGCCTCAGAAGCCAAAGCTTTAGTGTCAACTTGTGAAAAAATCACCCCATTCCCACCAGGTTATTATTTTGCGAATGGGGAATTTCATGTTTATAATGACATTGCAGATGTTTCTGGCATTGTTGAAGAACCCTTAGCAGAAATCTCAGGTCATATTCGCCGCAAATTGGAACGGGCAGTTAAAAAACGTCTGCACGCCGATGCACCGATGGGTTATCTCTTGTCTGGTGGCTTGGATTCATCATTGGTCTGTGCCATTGCCGCCCGCGAATTGGAACAGCCCATCAAAACGTTCGCAATTGGAATGGAAACTGATCCAATTGACCTCAAATACGCTCGTGAAGTTGCCGATTTCTTGCGAACTGATCACACGGAAGTGCTGATGACCAAAGATGACGTGCTTGGTGCGCTTAGAGATGTTATTTGGCACTTGGAAACTTGGGATATTACGACGATTCGAGCGTCCATTGGGATGTATTTGATTTGCAAATATATTCATGAAAATACAGATTTGAAAGTTTTGATGACTGGCGAAGTGTCTGACGAGATGTTTGGCTACAAGTACACGGACTTTGCGCCGTCAGCATCTGCCTTTCAAAAGGAAGCACAAAAGCGAGTACACGAGCTTTATATGTATGATGTGCTACGCGCTGACCGTTGCCTAGCTGCTCATTCCTTGGAAGCGCGGGTTCCTTTTGCCGATTTGGATTTTGCAAGTTATGTGATGTCGATCAATCCAAGTCGAAAACTCAATACTTATGGCAAAGGAAAATACCTTTTGCGCCATGCTTTTGAGGGAACAGAACTTCTGCCAGATGAGATTTTATTCCGGGAAAAAGCCGCTTTTTCCGACGCTGTTGGCCACTCTATGGTCGATTATTTGAAGGCATATGCTGAAGAAAAATATTCGGACGAAGACTTGTCAAATGCGGCACAGAAATATCCGAGCCACACACCGTTTACTAAAGAATCCCTGCTCTATCGCGAAATTTTTGAAGAGTTTTATCCAGGATATAATGATTGGATTCTTGATTTTTGGATGCCAAATCGAGAATGGGTAGGTGCAGAGGTGAACGATCCATCAGCACGTGTCTTATCGAACTACGGCGATTCAGGAAAATAATTTTGGAATCAAACGTCAAAATTTTTCAGTAGAAAATGGTAAAATAGTCACTGACAACTTTCGTCAGTGATTTTTCTGTCAGCGAATTTGCTGACGAAAATATTTTTCAAATCCGTCAGTAATTACTCTGACGAAAGGACAAAAGATAAGCTAAAAAGAGCCTAAAAACAGGCTGAACGCTTCTGAAAGGAGAAAAATGCCAGAATTACCAGAAGTTGAAACCGTCAAAAGAGAGCTAGAAAAGCATCTCCTCAATCAAAAAATTATTGCTCTAGAAGCCACTTATCCTCGAATGGTTTTGACAGGTTTTGAAAACTTGCAAAAAGAGCTGACGGGACGTACAATTACAGGGCTTTCTCGGAGAGGGAAATATTTGATTTTTGAGTTTGCTGATGAATTTCGACTCATTTCACATTTGCGGATGGAGGGCAAATATCGACTGGCAAATCTTGGAGAAATCAGTCAAAAGCATGATCATATCGCTGTGAAATTTGCTGATAAACAGTTGGTTTACAATGATGTCCGCAAATTTGGCACATGGGAGTTACTCGCGGCAGAGCAGGAAGACGCCTATTTTTTGTCGAAAAAATTGGGACCTGAGCCGACATATGCTGACTTCGACTGTCACATCTTTGCCGAAAAATTACAAAAATCCAGCAAAAAAATCAAACCCTTTTTATTGGAACAAAGTTTGGTTGTAGGTCTGGGAAATATTTATGTGGACGAAGCCCTGTGGCGCGCTCAAATTCATCCAGAAACACAGGCGAATCATTTGACCAAACTCGAAGTCCAAAGCCTGCATACGGCCATAATTGAGCTACTTCAAGAAGCAATAGAACTTGGTGGTTCAAGCATCAGGACTTATAGCGCACTTGGTGAACCTGGGCGAATGCAAGAAAAACTGCAAGTCTACGCAAAGACAGGAGATCCTTGCCCCCGCTGTCTGACACCTATTCAAAAAATAAAAGTTGCCGGTCGTGGCACACATTTTTGTCCAAAATGTCAGCAAAAAAGGCTCTAATTTAGGAGTCACTAAAAAAGTAAAAAAATTGGTGACATTTTGCAAATAAAAACGTATAGATAAGGTGTAAGGGACTTATAAAATGTCTTGAAAAATGCTATAATTAAACAATAAATAAAGAATAACGGAGAAAAAATTTGGCAACAAAGAAAAAAACAAATTTTGATGATATTACCAAAAAATACGGAGCAGAACGTGATAAAGCCTTGGCGGATGCGTTAGCGCTGATTGAGAAAGACTTTGGAAAAGGGTCACTCATGCGTCTTGGCGAAGCGGCCAACCAGAAAGTATCTGTAGTGAGCTCAGGTTCCCTAGCCCTCGATATCGCATTAGGTGCAGGTGGCTATCCTAAAGGACGAATTGTAGAAATTTACGGCCCAGAATCATCTGGTAAAACGACCGTTGCTTTGCACGCTGTAGCTTCTGTCCAAAAAGAAGGCGGCATCGCAGCTTACATTGACGCTGAAAATGCTCTTGATCCAGAATATGCTAAAGCACTCGGTGTTAATATTGATGAACTTTTGCTTTCACAGCCTGACTTTGGTGAACAAGGCTTGCAGATTGCCGAAAAATTGATCACGTCAGGAGCGGTAGATCTTGTTGTTATTGACTCTGTCGCAGCGCTTGTGCCAAAAGCGGAGATTGACGGAGAAATTGGTGATAGTTCTGTCGGACTTCAAGCACGGATGATGTCACAAGCAATGCGTAAACTTGCTGGACACATCAATAAGACAAAGACAACAGCTATTTTCATTAACCAATTGCGTGAGAAAGTAGGAGTTATGTTTGGATCGCCTGAAACAACACCTGGCGGTCGTGCGCTCAAATTCTATGCCTCAGTTCGTCTGGACGTTCGTGGTTCAACTAAAATTGAAGAAGGGTCTGGTGATAATAAGACTCAAATCGGTAAGATTACCAAACTCAAAGTTGTTAAAAATAAAGTGGCACCGCCTTTCAAAGTTGCGCTCGTAGACATTATGTTTGGTGAAGGAATCTCCAAGACAGGAGAACTTTTGACAATCGCTGTTGACGAAGGCATCATCAAAAAATCAGGCTCATGGTTTGCTTACAATGATGAAAAAATTGGCCAAGGATCTGAAAAAGCTAAAGCTTATCTTAAAGAACACCCAGAAGTTTTTGATGAGATTGACCACAAAATTCGTGTTGCGCATGGTCTTCTTGATGAAGAACCAGAAAGCAACCCAGCTCCTGAAGTAGAAAAAGCTCCCAAAGGGAAAGCAAGTAAAGCTAAGAAAGCAGAAGATGTACTTCCAGAAACAGAAGAAATCGAACTTGAGCTTGAAGATTAAGTAAGAAAAAAACAGCTGATTTACTCAGCTGTTTTTGGTTTTCTAAGAACACTGATAATCCCGAAAAAGATAATCCAGAGCACAGAACCAATAGCTGGCACTCGAGTGTCTTTAAAGAAGAATAATGAGATAAAGATCAAGCTAAAACCCAGAATTGCCAGCGGCACCACAAATTTTGCTGCTGGAAGGACAAAGCCAGTCGCATCAAAATCTTTTGATTTTCGATAACGGAGATAAGAAACCAGAGTAATCACATACACAATCAAAAAGAGATTAGTTGCCACGCTCGTAATAAAGACAAAAGCGTTAGAAATCGCTGGAATCATTGAGAAAAATGGTGTAATCATGATGAGCAAAGCAGTAAAAAGTAGGGCGTTGAGCGGGATATTAGCCTTGGAAAATTTTGTAAAAGGTTTTAAAAGCTTATCGCCATTGATTACTGAGAGTGAGTAAAGGTTTCGCGTTGTTGAAAAAAGACAAGAATTAAGTGCAGAAGCAGCGGAGGTCAAGACCACGAAGTTGATTAAAGCAGCTGCCCATTTTATTCCAATCAGTTGGAAAATCGTGACAAATGGAGATTTATCAGCGGGAATATCTTGCCAATGGTAGATGCTCATGATTGCAAGCAAAGCCCCAATGTAAAAGAGAATGATTCGGATTGGAATTTGGTTGATTGCTTTTTTCAAAGTTGGTTTTGGATTTGCCGTTTCAGCAGCGGTCATTCCAATGAATTCCATGGCAACGAAGGCAAACATGACCATTTGAAAGCTTTCGAAAAATTTAGACAGTCCATTGGGGAAAAATTGGAAGCCGTTTGTGATATTACTTAAGCTGACTGTATCAGTTCCTGATCCTGTTTTATAGTGGGTGAAAATAAGGATGATGGCTGTCAAAATCAAACCAACAATCGCCACAATTTTGATCATACCAAACCAGAACTCTGTTTCTCCGAAAAATTTTGAATTGAGTGTGTTAAGCGCCGTCAGCAAAAGTAAGACAAAGACTTCACTTAGCCAAATTGGCAACTGAGGTAACCAGAAATTGATATAAGTTCCAATCGCTGTCAGCTCGGCCATTGCTACAAAAATAACAACAAGCCAGTAAGTCCACTGAATAAAATAGCCTGTTTTTGATCCCATATAGCGAGAAACAAAATTCAAAAAAGAATGTTGCGAGGGATCTTGATAAAGCATCTCACCAATGGCTCGCAAGAGAATGAACATCAAGGCACCAATTGCTAAATAGACAAAAATAATCGAAGGGCCAGTTAGACTGATTGATTTACCAGCGCCTAAAAATAATCCTGTCCCAATTGTTCCAGCAATTGCAATAAGCTGAATATGTCGATTTTGCAAACCGCGCGTGGCTGTTTGCTTTTCTGTATTTTCATTTGTTTTCATATTATAATTATACCTTTTTTTTATGAAATTTTCATCGGCTACTCAACACTAGCGCTTGACTATATTTTCTTAAAACGAGAAAAGAGTCCAAAAGCAATTGTCCAAACAACAGCGCCAACTGCTGGATAGAAAGTATCTGAATTGAAAAAGAGAGAAAGGAAAACGAGCGCAAAGATGAAAGTAACAAATGGAATAGTCAGCTTTGCTTTTGGTGTTAAAAAGCCATTCTTATCAAAATCAGCGGATTTGCGATATTGCCAAAAACTATAAAGGGTGATAAAGTAAACAACTAAAAAGAGATTCGTTGTACAAGAAGCGGCAAAATCAAAAGCATTTTTAATTTGGGGGATTAAGGTTAAAACAGGAGCGAAAAGAGATAGAATGACAGCCATGTAGAGGGCATTGATGGGAATGCCTGCTTTAGAAAGCTTGGTAAAAGGAGTCAAACGTCCCTTGTCGTGCTGTTTGGAAAGAGAGTACATATTACGAGTGGCTGAGAAAAGCGAGCTATTCAACGCTGAGGCAGCAGAGGTCAGAACGACAAAATTGACTAAAGCTGCGGCCCATTTGATGCCGATAAGCTCAAAAACCATAACAAATGGCGATTTGTCAGCAGGAATATAATGCCAGTCAAAGATGGCCATAATTGCTAACAAAGCTCCAACATAAAAGAGTAAAATACGTACAGGAATTTGGTTGATGGCTTTAGGTAAGCTTTTACGAGGATTGACCGTTTCAGCGGCAGTCATTCCGATAAATTCCATAGAGGTGAAGGCAAACATGACCATTTGTAAAGCCCCAACGTAATTCCAAACGCCATTAGGGAAAAATTGAAAATGGGTAAAAATATTGCTCAAAGAAACGGAGCCAGTAACAGATTTTCCTGATAGGACAGTAGTATAGCTGAAGTGTCCAAAGCCAAGAATGATGGCAGTGGCAATCATTCCTAAGATGGCAGCGACTTTAATCATGGCAAACCAAAATTCGGTTTCACCAAAGAAGCGAGCGTTCAAGGTATTTAGGCCAAAAAGGAGGATAAGCATGACAATTTCAATCAGCCACAGTGGAACTTGTGGGAGCCAGAATTGAATGTAGGTGCCAATTGCTGAAAGTTCGGAAATACAAACGAAGATGATGACTAGCCAATAAGACCATTGAGTAAAGTAACCTGTCCGCACCCCAGCGTATTTTGTCACAAAGTTGAGAAAAGAATGTTGTGTAGGATCGCGATAAAGCAGTTCTCCGATTGCTCTGAGAAAGAAAAACATCGCAATCCCGATAATAATATAGGCGAAAATAATGCTAGGACCGGACATTTTAATGGTTTTTCCAGCACCGAGAAACAGTCCTGTCCCAATCGTTCCCGCAATTGCAATCAGTTGAATGTGGCGGTTTTGTAAGCCGCGCTGTTGTTGTGGTTCTTCCATAGAAACCTCTTTTCTAATTTTTCTGACTATTGTTGAATAAATTATATAATATTATAACAATTCAGCTTTATAATTGCAAGCAGAGTTCAAATTTTTCATTTTATTGAATAAAAAAAGCTTGTTTTTAAATTTTTTTATGAAAAAAGCAAATCGTTTTCATAAAAAGCAAATTGTTTTCGCATGTGAGATGATAAAGGGTGGAAGTTAGGTCAAAGGGTGTGCTATAATAGATTTATGTTAATCATTGATCAAAATTTAGTGGAAATAGATGATTTATTGGACAAATTGGTCAGTGCTTTTGCGCAACTTTCTGAAGTTGAGGCTTATAGGAAGGCACGGGCTGAGTTTTTGTCAGATGCGACCTTGCAAAAAAAGGTACAGATATGGAACGAAAATAAGGAATTTATACCTTTTCGGGCGGATTTGCGCGCTTTGCAACAGGAAATCAATCGGAACGAGAAAGTCTATGCACTACGTCTTGCTGAGAATGACCTTCAGCAGATTTTGTCAACATTGACTCAAAAAATAACACAAGGAATTTCTGAGCATATTTATGTGGATGAACATTTACCTTTAAAAAATTCAAAAGGAGGACATCATGGACGACATCATGGACAAAAAAGAAATTCGGCCACTTGAGGTGCCAGAGCGTGTGGCAATTTATGTCTATTGTCATTCCTATAAAGGGGCACGACAGCTGGCGAGGTTTGGTGATGTGATTTACACAAGTTCAAAATCTCATTATAGCTTACTGTATGTTGAAGATAACGAAGTTGCTGAATTAGTGAAAAAATTAGAGGAATTAAAGTTTGTGAAAAAAGTGCGCGTGGGTCGGCTCAAAGCACTCAATCAAGATTTTTCTGGTGCGTTTGCCAAAACGAATTTGGAAGTAAAAGAAGCACTAGAGAAATTATCATGAAACAGTGCTGACGCCTTTTGTAATGGGTTTCATCAGTAATTTAGAAAACCTATTTGTATATCATTTGAGTGCTTGTTAAATTTTTGTTAAGATTAGTTAAGTGAGGGAGTGGCTTGATGAAATTTTGTGATTTTTGAGCGACAATCTCTTAAATATTTTCAGGGAAAGTATGTTTTTAGACTTTGACAAAGTCATTTTGGACTAAAAAACAGGTTGAGGAAGAATAGAGTGGAAATTCATTATTATTTCACACCGATTTTGGATCAGTTGGAGCAGTTTGATCAAAACCTTTGGTATTTATATCCGATTGTAACGCTGGCTACGGCCAAGGAGCTGCGAGATACGGAGGATTTGCCGAAAAATGTTGCGGCGCTTAATGCTTGTCATGATCGTCTGCAAAAAATTTCGCTTGATTATCTGACGGTCAATCTTCATGGTAGAAAATATGGGCGGGCTTTTTTGAGTCTGCTACAGGATTTGCTTTCAGAAATGACGATTTTGGATTATACAGGTCAATTGCGTCAGCAAATTTTGAGTGAGATTGGCGTGTCGACGGCTGATTTCATGGAATATCGCCCTTATGCAAAACAACATTTGGCTTTGATTTTACAGGATTTTAGAAAAAACGATTTTCAATTTTCTCCAGCAGGTTTGATTATGACTGCTGAGGAATGTCTACAAGTGGAAAAGTGTAGCCATGCTACTTTACAACGTTATTTACATCAAATTGAAAAAACTGCCTGATTTGGCAGTTTTTTTGTTAGAGAAAATGCTGACGTAATGCTATTTTTCTGGTTTTGCCCAGAGAAAATGCTGACGTAAAATTATTTTCGTAAATGGCGTAAGCAATCCAAAAAACGTACAACTTTTGATTTTGAAAAACGATATTCGATCTTGTTTTTTTCCAAATACTCAAAGAAATCCTTTTTGCCTTGCGTGCTGTCTTCAACTTCGAGTTCCAGCTCATAATCGGTATGTCCCAGATAATCATTTTTATCCAGAGCTGCAAGGCCGATTGGCAAGTGTTGCTCATAACGAATAGTCGTCAGACTACCAATCAAGGTGATTTCGTCCAGATCGACATCACGTTCCACGAGCAATTCGCAAATCTCGCTCAGGTCGGTCTGACCACAAGTAATACTGCGCTCGCCAAGTAAATACTGAGCTTCTTCCAAACTAAGCGCAATATTATATTCAATATTTCCGACTTCTTGGGGAACTTTTAAAGTCATTTCAGCAGATTTGTCGAAGGTTCGAATCCGCAAAGCTAATTTTTTCTTGCGCAATTTGAAATCTTTTGAATCCAAGTAGTGGTTGGTCTGTCTGATTGGGCTAACGTGAGTGAATCGTTTTTTGAGCTGGTCGTATTCAGCCAGTGATAAGAGCGATTTATACTCAATCTCCAAATTCGTACTCATTTGACTAATTTTCAAGAATATTCTGATACATAAAATATTCTTCCTTTCAATTTAAATTGGGTAAACGATAGATTACTTAAAAGTATAACAAAACCCAGCCTAGAAGTAAAGTTGCGCAAAAAACCAAACAAGTAAGCCAAGCAATTTGCAAATAAAAGTCAGGTCAGCCAGAGAAAATGCTGACGAAAATTTTCGTCAGTAAATTTTCTGCAGCTGTAAAAATACGTCAGCATTTTCTCTCATTTTTTTCACTAAAAATCACGTCAATGCACCTTGAAGTCATGTAAGGATTGATGTAAAATTATCCTTGGGTGTCGTCATTAGATTTCGCTACTCATCATCAGCCAAAACGCTCGAACTTATGTTAAAATATTAAAGGATGATGTAATAAAATAAAAACAAATAATGAATAAATTCTCAGGAAGGAGAATGCAAAAAGCAGTACTTTTGCAAAGTGAACTTATGTTTAATTGGGAAGAATTTTTAGATCCCTACGTACAAACTGTCGGAGAATTAAAAATAAAATTGCGCGGTGTGCGCAAACAATACCTCAAAAAAGGGCTCTATTCACCGATTGAATTTGTCACAGGGCGAGTAAAACGACACGAATCAATCATTAAAAAAGCGCGTCTGCGTGGCTACACCCAAGAGAATTTGTCAGAAATGGAAGACCTTGCGGGCATTCGTGTCATGGTGCAATTTGTCGATGATGTCTGGGACGTTCTGGAACTTCTGCGCAAACGTAGAGATTTTAAAATCATTGAAGAGCGAGACTATATCAACAATCAAAAAGCATCAGGTTATCGTTCGTACCACGTCATCATTGAATATCCGATTGATACGATTGACGGCTATCAGCTGGTCAATGCAGAAATTCAAATTCGGACACTAGCAATGAATTTTTGGGCAACCATTGAACATTCGCTCAACTATAAATACGGTGGCTCAATTCCAGACGCTGTCAAAAACCGACTGACTAATGCAGCAAGAGAAGCCGCTCAACTAGATGCCGAAATGGGCGCCATTAGGGAAGACATTCAAGAAGCTCAGCTTCTGTTTGATCGTCCCCAACAAAAACAAGATTTCAAAAAAGAAAATGGAGAAGATGATGAACTTTGGTAAAAAAGTCTGGCTCATCGGAAATTCGAGTGAAAAATCAAAGAAAACAATGGCCAAACTCAGCAAAATTCTCAAAGCTGAACATTTTGCTTTCGATGATATCAACCCAGACATCGTCATCTCTGTAGGTGGAGATGGAACGCTTTTGCGGGCCATGCATATGTATGAATATCAACTTAATCGGGTTCGTTTTTTGGGCGTACATACGGGTCATCTTGGATTTTACACCGACTTTACAGACGAAGATCTTTTTGAAGTCGTTGAAGCGCTTTACGATGAAAATCCAGCCAAAGCCATCCATTACCCCCTCATCAAAGTTCAAGTTAACTTCACCGACGGCTACCAAATTGTGCGCCACGTCCTCAATGAAGCAACCATTCGTCGTGCTAGTAAAACAATGGTGGGAGATGTTCGCATTTCGGACTATCTTTTTGAGCGCTTCCGTGGGGATGGACTCTCTATATCCACCCCCACAGGCTCAACAGCTTATAACAAATCAATTGGTGGAGCCGTTGTCCATCCTCGTGTAAAAGCTATGCAAATCGCCGAAATTGCCAGCCTCAATAATGTCGTCTACCGAACTTTAGGCTCGCCCATGATTGTCGCCGAAAAAGACGTCATCACCGTCTGTCCAGCACCAGAAGACGATTATAGCTTGACCTTTGACCAACTGACCTTTGAATATAAAAATATTAAATCCATCGAATTTAGTTTGGATGGCAGCACGATTTCCTTTACCAATTGCGCCCACACCCCTTTTTGGGAGCGCGTGAGTAAATCATTCATAGGGGAGGTCGAATAGTGGAATTCGCCTTTACCAACACCATTGAAGGAACAATGGTCAAATCCATGCTTGCCCGCCACGGAATTTCCAAAAGATTGCTTGCAAAAGTCAAGTTTGACGGAGGAAAAATCCATGTCAACGGTGAAGAACATAATGCCATTCATAGACTTCACAAAGATGATGTCGTCACCGTCACCGTTCCAGACGAACCCGATAACGAAAAGTTGATTCCAGATGATGTTCCTCTTAATGTTTTGTTTGAAGACGACCATTACCTTGTCGTTGAAAAACCAGCAGGTAAGCCATCGATTACTGGTTCCCTTCATCCAACGGGTGCCATGTCTAATGCAGTCAAAGGCTATATTTCTAGAAAAAATTACGCCAATCAGACTGTCCATATCATTACCCGCCTAGACCGTGACACCAGTGGCATCATGTTTTTAGCAAAGCATCGCTATGCCCATGCGCTCATGGTGCAGCACAAGTTTCGAGACAGCTTGGAAAAAAGATATTTTGCGATTGTGAAAGCAGAAGGGCTACTTGATTCTGGTGAAATTGATTTACCGATTGGTCGACGGGATGACTCTATCATTCAGCGGCAAGTTCGCTTTGACGAAAAAGCGAAGACTGCGCGGACAAGCTTCGCTGTTTGTGAGCGTAAGAATGATTTAGCGCTTCTTGATATCACTTTACACACAGGCCGTACACACCAAATTCGTGTTCACTTTTCACATTTGGGCTATCCCTTGATGGGAGATGACTTGTATGGGGGCAATCATGATCTCATCAGTCGTCAAGCACTTCATTGCCACCATTTACAATTTTTACATCCTTTTACCGATGAAATGGTTCACGTCGAGCTGGATATGCCAGAAGATATGAAAAAATTACTGATTGAGTAATCAGTAATTTTTTTAATTAAAATTTCCAGTCTTTAATCACTTTCACACCAGTAATTTTCTCGGCTTTGACAGGAGAAGATTGCTCGCCAGAAGTTGTGTTTGCTTTGACTTCACCAGAAGCAATCTTATCCACAACATCCATACCAGAAATAACTTGGCCAAAGACGGTGTATGAACCATCAAGACTTGGATAACCACCATTTTTGTAGGCCGCTTCAATCTTGCTTGGACGTAAGAAAGTTGAAAGTTGGCTGCTCATATCTTGACTGCTTTGAACGATGAAAAACTGTGAACTGCTTGAGTTAGGTTGACCTGTGTTAGCCAGAGATAGCGCACCACGAATGTTATAAAGCTTGTTAGAGATTTCTGTGGCGAAAGGTTGATTGTCGTTAACGACAGACTTGCTACCTGTTCCTTGATTTGATGGATCACCAGTTTGAATCATGAAGTCTTTGATGACGCGGAAAAACTCATTATCTTTGTAGTAATCTTGTTTGGCAAGGGTAAGGAAATTTTCCACAGCTAGCGGAGCCAGTTTTGGAAAGAGCTTGATGTTGATATTTCCAGCCGTTGTTTGGATTTGGACTTCGGCCTCGTCTGAACCAACTGTGTTGGACAATTGAGGTAAATCAAGCTTGTCAAGACTTGCTTGACTGACTTTTTTGCCGTTAATTGCTGTCGGTTCACCAGATTGAGTTGTTGTTTGAGTCGTTTGATTAGTACTATCCGTGGATTTCGGACGATTAGCAAAGAAAATCAAAAGTCCAACCACAACGACTAAAATCACGCCAAAAAGAGTAAAAAGAATGGGGGTATGTTTCTTATTCATAGCAATATTTTAACATAAAAGTGAGTGATTATAAATTTATTCTTGCATTTTTAAGAAAAAAGATATAAAATATAGAAAAATCATGAAAGGAGAATCACGAAATGAATAACTTCTCATCACGTCATCATCATTTGCATAGATAAGAGTTGTGTCATACTTAAGGTATAGATACAGCTTTGGAGTACGCTCAAGTATCTATGCCGGTGATTCTCGAAAGACCGGTTGTAAAGACAGCCGGTCTTTTTATTTGTTTGTACTCAATTGCTGAATGAAACTTATGAAGATTTTTTGGATAAAAAGGAGAAAATTTTGGAAAATCAAAATCAGGTTAGGCGTAACCTTAAACAACGTCACATTACCATGATTGCTTTAGGAGGGACGATTGGGACGGGCTTGTTCTTGACCTCTGGAGCAACAATTAGTCAAGCGGGGCCTTGGGGTTCAGTGCTCGCTTATTGTTTTATTGGGATTATGGTGTATTTTGTCATGACTTCCCTTGGGGAAATGGCGACCTACCTTCCAACTTCGGGTTCGTTTTCAGATTATGGCGGACGCTATGTTGACCCCGCTTTTGGCTTTGCTTTGGGCTGGAATTACTGGATAAATGGTGCAATTACGATTGCCGTTGACTTGACAACAGCTGGATTGATTACGCAGTTCTGGTTTCCACACGTTCCATCTTGGATTTTCTCGGGAATTGCAACCATTTTGATTTTTGTGATTAACGTGCTTGCCGTAAGTGCTTTTGGTGAAACAGAATATTGGTTGTCAACGATCAAAGTCATTACAATTGTTCTCTTTTTGATTGTTGGTATTTTGACAATTATCGGCGTTTTGGGACAGGGAAATGTTGATGTGATGGCCAATTTGTCAGCAGGAAATCACGGCTTTGTCGGTGGAATTTCAGGATTTGTCGGCGTACTCTTAATCGCTGGATTTTCTTTCCAAGGAACAGAGCTTTTGGGAGTTACTGCAGGAGAGTCTGAGGATCCAGGGAAATCTATTCCGAAAGCTATGAATTCTATCTTCTGGCGGATTTTGCTCTTTTACATCTTTTCAATTATTGTTATTGCAGCGATTATCAATTTTAAAGACCCACGCCTCCTTAATCCAAATTCGACAGCGGTCATGAGTCCTTTCACGATTGTTTTCAAAAATATTGGTTTTGCAGTGGCGGCTTCAGTCATGAATGCGGTCATTCTAACTTCTGTAATTTCTTCAGCCAACTCAGTGATGTACGCTTCAACACGGATCTTGTACTCTTTAGGACAGGAAAAGGGCGCACCAAGATTCTTTGGACGTACAGCGAAAAATGGGATTCCATTTTATGCGTTGCTTGCCACAACAATTATTTGTTTCATCGCCTTTTTGACAGGGATTTTCGGAACACAGATTTATCTTTTCTTGGTTGATTTGTCCTCATTGACTGGTTTCTTAGCTTGGCTGGGGATTTCAGTGAGTCACTTGCGTTTCCGCAGAGCTTATGTTGCCCAAGGGCACGACGTTGCAGACTTACCTTATAAAGCGAAATTGTTCCCCTTTGGACCGCTCGTTGCACTTTTGATGACGGCGGCAATTGCAATCAATCTTGATCCAAGAATGCTCTTTAGCTCACACTGGGGAGAAGGGCTTGCCATGTATGCGGCAATTCCGATTTTCATTCTCCTTTATTTCGGCTACAAATGGAAATATAATACCAAAATCATTCCATTAGAAGAAGTTGATTTGAGTCGAGAAAAATAATTTTTACATGAAAAACGAGCTTACGCTCGTTTTTTTTATAGATTTGCTAAATTCAAAGAAAAGCAACAGCTTGTTGAATAACGTCTTGACAAAAATTGTGAAAAAGAATAGAATTACAGGGTATTTAGAAATAGAAAAAAGAGGGAATGAATGAGATATATCGCCATTGTCGGTACTAATGCAAGTTTTTCTTATAATCGAAAATTGCTTTGGTATATGAAAAAACACTTTGAGCCCCAAGCACAAATTGAAGTGGTGGAAATTGCCGATCTTCCTCTTTTTTGTGAGGATTTTGAGCAAATTCCAACGCGGATTTTGGAGATTGTTCGGGCAATTGAAGCTGCGGATGGGGTGATATTTTCAACGCCTGAGTATGATCATGCAATTACGGCAAGTTTGAAATCGTTGATTGAGTGGTTATCTTGGAAGACTTTGCAGCCTTTGGTCAATATGCCCGTGATGATTGTGGGGGTTTCTTTGGGAAATATGGGAACTGTTTTTGCTCAGGAAAATCTGCGACAAATTTTGAGTTCACCAGGTTTGGATGCTTTTGTTTTGCCGACCCACCAATTTTTATTGGGGCGTGCGGTGACGGCTTTTAATGCTCAGGATGAATTGGTGGATGAGCGAACTATTGAGTGGTTGGAGCAATGTTTTGAGCAGTTTATGCGCTATGCGAAGACGCTAAAACCACTGCGGGAATCGGCTAGTCGTAGCTTAGTTTCAAAAGATGAGCCTCAAAATATAGAACGCTGGAATCAAGGGACGCCTCTGGGTCTAGCGGTTGCTTCGGATGCGGATACAGGAGCTTCGGAAAGTGAAGCAAGAGATGAAGGCGTCAAGTCGGTCTACGATCAACTTTTTGAAGGGGCGGACATCTGGGCATTTGAGGAACTTGATCGGCGCTTGGAGAGAGAAGAAAAAGGTCGGTCGGCGGCTCAATCAGTGGGTGAAGAAGAGACTGAGGAACAAGCGGACGGGCTAAGAGAGGATTTGCCACAATGACAGAGAACTTTACACCACTTGCGAGTTCCAAAATTTCTAAACGTTATCGTGCCTTGGGGACGGTGATTGATTTGACGGTTTTTGGGACACAAGAGGAGCGCTTTTTGGATATGGCTTTTGATTTGATTAAAGAATATGAAAATATTTTTACGGTCAATCGGGAGGAATCAGAGTTGATGAGGGTCAATCATGCAGCGGGAAAAGAGGCCGTTCAGGTTTCAAGTGCTGTGTACGGGTTGACCAAGGTTGCGGTGGAAAAAAGTCAGGAATGCTTTGGCTTTAATGCCGCAATCGGCCCTTTGGTGAAATTATGGCACATTGGTTTTGCGGATGCGCAGGTACCTCAGCAAGCGCAGATTGATGAACGCTTGGCTTTGATTGATCCACAGGATATTGTGTTGAACGATGAGGAATTATCTATTTTTCTGCTTAAAGAAGGGATGGAGCTGGATTTGGGTGGCATTGCCAAGGGCTATATCGCTGATCGGGTTCAAGATTTGTGGCGGGCATATGGGCTTTCTGCTGGAATTATCAATCTGGGGGGCAATCTCGTTTTGATGGGGGATGCTCCGCATCAGGTGGATAAAAAATGGCGTGTCGGGATTCGAAATCCGCTGACGAACACAGGAGTTTCTGTGGCTCAACTTGTGACAGGTGCAGCTTCTGTGGTAACTTCAGGCATTGCGGAGCGGTTTATGGAAGTGGATGGTCAATTTTATCATCATATTATTGATTCTCAAACGGGTTTTCCACATGATAATGACATTGCAAGTGTGACTGTTTTGTCGAAGAAGTCAGTAGATGGGGAAATTGAAACGACCCGCCTCTTTTTCGCTGCGGAAGAGCTTGAAGATTGGCTTTGTGAGCATGAAGAGCTATATGGGGCAATTTTTATCAGCCGCGATAAAAAAATAAAACTGGTAGGAATTACTCCAGAACAGGTGCAAATTATTGATCCAAGCTTTATCTTGGAATGAAAGAAGTCAAAAGTTTGATTTTCCAAAGAAAATTAAGCTTTTTTGATTTCGTCAGTAAATTCTCTGTGGAAACTTAATTATTTTTGTTTCCGTCAGTAAATTTTCCACATAAAAAAACTCCGCTTTAGCGGAGTTTTATGTTATTTCATTGTTGGGAAAAGGAGAACGTCGCGAATTGATGTTGTGCCTGTGAAAAGCATAACCAAGCGGTCAATCCCGATACCCAGTCCGCCTGTTGGTGGCATTCCGTGCTCGAGCGCTTCAACGTAATCATAATCGACACCAGTTGCTTCGTCATCACCAAGTTCTTTGGCTTTGGCTTGTGCTTCAAAACGTTCTAATTGATCAATTGGATCGTTCAATTCGCTAAAGGCATTGGCATATTCTTTACCATTGATGAACAATTCAAAACGGTCAGTGAAACGAGCGTCTTCTTCATTCATTTTGGCAAGTGGTGAAATTTCTTTTGGATGTCCAAAGACAAAAGTTGGTTGAATCAATGTTTCTTCAACGTATTTTTCGAAAAATTCATTGATGATATGACCCACAGAAGTGAAGTGTTTTTCAACATGAATGCCGTGTTCTTTGGCGAGTGCTGCAGCTTCTTCAAAGCTCATTTCTTGCCAGAAATCAACACCAGAAACTTCTTTAATGGCGTCAACCATGTGTACACGCTTGAATTTGCCGCCGACATTAATTTCTTTACCGTCGTATTCGAGGATGTCTTTGCCGACAACCGTTTTAGCGACGTGTTGGAAAATTCCTTCAGTCAAATCCATGATGTCTTCAAAATCAGCATAAGCTTCATAAGATTCCATCGTTGTAAATTCTGGATTGTGCGTCATATCCATTCCTTCATTACGGAAAACACGGCCAAGTTCGTAAACTTTTTCCATGCCACCGACAATCAGGCGTTTCAAGTGCAACTCAGTCGCAATGCGCAAAGCCATGTCGATATCCAAAGAATTGTGGTGTGTGTAGAAAGGACGAGCCGCAGCACCACCAGCTTCATTATTCAAAACAGGAGTTTCCACTTCAAGATAGCCACGTCCGTCCATGTAACGACGGATTTCGCTGATGATTTTAGAACGAGTCACAAAGCGATTGAAACTTTCTTTATTAGAAATCAAATCCAAATAACGTTTGCGGTAACGTGTTTCAGTATCTTGCAAACCGTGGAATTTTTCAGGCAAAGGACGAAGTGCTTTTGAGAGAAAAGTCAATTTTTTGGCTTTAATTGACAATTCACCCATATCAGTTTTCATGATTTCGCCTTCAACTCCGAGGAAATCTCCGAGGTCAGCTTTTTTGAAAATTTCATAGTTTTCTTCGCCGACTTCATCTTTACGAACATAAAGTTGAATTTGACCTTCGCGGTCTTGCAAATGTGCAAAGCCGACTTTACCCTTGCCTCGCTTAGTCATCAAACGACCAGCAACGATGCCAGACAAAGCAAGTTCGTGCAATTCTTCTTTTGATTTTTCATCATAAGTGTCATGCAATTCTTGCGAGTTATGTGTACGGGTAAATTTATGTCCAAATGGATCAATGCCTGACTCACGCAAATTTTCCATTTTTTCGCGGCGGACTTTCATTTGGTCATTAAGTTCTTCAATTTCAGCCAAAATAATACTCCTTGTAAATTTTATTCTCTCTATTTTAACATATTTTTAGGAAATTAACAGAAATTTTTTGGTCAGTAAACGCTTTAACCAGCGGATTGAGCAGATTTCATTTTCGTCAGTAAATTCTCTAAGACCAAAATGCTGACGCAAATGAAATTTCCCTAAAAATACCATTTTCAGAAATCACCAAGATGCCTGATCTGTTTAATCAGTTTTTTCGTCAGCACATCTTGCTCAGCCGAAAAACTGACCCCGTAAAAAATTCGCTGATAACGCTCACCCAACTGTTTATAAGGCAAATCGCGCCCCACAAAGCGTTTGGAAATCAAAGACGCCCCCAGCCCAGCTCTCAAATGACTAATAATAACATCATTATTATTGACTGACACGATATTTTGAGGTGTCCAACTCATTTCTTTCAGGTAATTCTGCGTATAATGCGCAACTCCAGAACCAGCCTCACGAATAAAAAATAGCTCCGAATCCCAATCACCAGCAAGGACTAATTCATCCTTAAAAAGTGGGAAAGTAGTCGTCACATCGCTCATCATCGGTTTTTCAATAATGCCCAAATGAAGCTCATGATTTTGAATCCTATCAAAAACTTCTTGAGAATCCAACATCAAAAGTTCCACATTGAGCTGCTCCAAATCAGCCAGTAACTCGCGAAAAATCAGGGGCAGAACAGTCGTTGCCGCACTATGAGACGCCCCAATTTTGAAAGAACGGCGTGCAGGTGTTTGATTCTTCAACATTAACTGCAATTCGCTCCAATCATTCAGATAAGTCAGTGCTTTGGGATAGAGTAGCGAAGCAGCAGCCGTTGGAATCACTTCTTGGTGTTGCCCCCGCGAAAAAAGTTTCACCTTCAAATCGTCCTCCAACTTCCGGATTCGCACCGTCGCCGTTGGCTGCGAAATAAAAAGCTGTTGCGCCGCTTTTGTAAAACTTTTCGTTTCAAAAACAGCAATAAAAGTTTCAAACAATGAAAACATGATTTCTCCTTAATTAAAAAAATTAATCTTAAAGATAGTAATAATTCATTTTACAAAATTAAAGCAAGCGTGTAAACTAGTTGATAGCAGAAAAGGAAAAAAAGATGAATCTATTACAAAAAATAATGAAAAAAAACAGCCAAAAACAGCCCACAAACCAGATTTTTGCAGGTTTCTTCCTCTCTTTTGGCGTAGCACTCCTTAGCTATGCCCTCAATCGTTTTGTTTTTCACAGTCTAGGTGCAGCGACAATTGCTATTTTGCTTGGCATTATTCTGGGGAATCTCTATTTTAAACAGCCCATTTTATTTCCAGGAACAGCTTGGTCAGAAAAGAAATTACTTGAACTTTCGGTCATGTTTTTGGGAGCAACGGTGACTCTACAAACCATTAGCAAATTAGGTTTACAAGGGCTGATTTTTATTGTCTTACAAATGATTTTGACCATTGTTTTTGTTCTTTTTATGGGAAAAAAACTAGCTTTTTCTAAGAATACAGCAGCCCTCATGGCCGCAGGAAATGCAGTTTGTGGTTCTTCCGCAATCGCTGCTGTCGACCCAGTAATCAGCGCCAAAACGAGTGAAAAAAGAACAGCTATCACGATGGTCAATCTTATGGGAACGATTTTGATGCTGAGTTTACCAGCACTTGGTACTGCAATTTTCGGAAGCAATGACTTGTATCGAGGCGCTTTAATTGGTGGTACCATTCAATCCGTTGGACAAGTAGTAGCTTCAGCGACAATGGTCAATTCACAAACAGCAACTTTAGCCACTTTATTCAAAATCATGCGCATCATATTTCTTGTTTTTGTTGTTTTGTACTTTGGAGCGATGAGGAAAAAGCAAGAAAAAAACGAGAAAAATAACCAACAAATTAAAATAAAACGCCAAGCTTTCTTACCTTGGTACGTTTTAGGCTTTCTGGTACTCTGTCTTTTGAATACCCTCTTACATTTTGTGCCACAAATTGCTAACTTCGCCCATTTCCTATCGACCTGGTGCGAAACCATTGCACTGGCTGCAATTGGACTGCGGCTCAATCTGGTTGAATTTTTAAAAGCAGGGAAAAATTTATTGATTTATGGACTCTCAACCCTCGTTTTTCAAATTCTTTTAGCCCTTTTACTCATTTTTCTCCTCCTTAAATGAGCCCATTTCTATAATTTTTAAGTACTTTAGCGTGAAATAATCAAAAAAACTATATATTAGCAGTTCATTAGCGAATATTCGGGAAATTTTGTTACAATTGAGCTTCTATCCTTAAAGTTACAAGATACTTCTTTTAGTGGACAAGATGAAATCAGAGAGGGATATAAGGGAAAAACCAACCCTAATCTGATACTAAGGTTAATTTAAGCACCCATTGTTTAGGAACATTTAATAGATTAAAACAAAGAAAAAACCAATAAAAACGTAGAAAATGTTTTTAATACGTTTTTATTGGTTTGTTTTACTCCTTTTTCTCAGCTTCAGCTAGAACGATAATAGCAAAACTTAAGGGAGCAATCTCGAATCCTCAGTCCTCAAACGTTCCTGCTTCCAAAATATCAAATATTTTACTTCTTTTCATATCGGTCATTTTTATATAAAAAATGAAAAGAGAGTGATAATAGGAGTAAACACCTTCAGATTCTACAGCTTTGAAAATATCCAGAGCCTTTTTTATCTCTTGCATTCCCTGATTTGAATCCTTAAAACGGTAGACCCACAAACCATGTGTTAGATTAAAGAGATTGTGAAGGTACATATTTTCAGTAGCTAAGTGATGGTTATTGATAAAGTCTAGGATTTGTTTTGCACTGTCTTTACAATCCCTTATGGATAAGACTGATATCGCTCGACAAGCAGCTTGAACCAAGTATTGATTATACTTTTGTGAATTAAGAAATTTTTGTTGAGGAGCAAAGAGAAAATCTGAAAAGTTTATGATGTCCTTGGTTGGAAATAAATTAAGAGTTTGATGGAAAATAGAGAGCTCTTGAAAACTCCAAAAATTGAGACCATATAAATAATCAAGAATAGACTTGATTTCTTTATCTGTGAGGGTATGACTTAAACTTTTAGCAGCCAAGGCAATAAAATGAAATCCTTCTTTTTCAGCTAAATCAGCAATCTCTAAAACGGCCTTTTTATTCTGACTAAAAGTTGCTGCTTCAAGTTTTTGTAAGAGCGAATTGACATTGTTAGGAAAATAGTTATTTATAAAATGTTCATATTCTTCAAGACTAATCTCCATGAATTGAAGAGCAAGGTATAATTTGTCAAAACTCATCATTGATTTACCAGATTCAAAGCGAGAAAGGGTGGATTTGGGAATATTAACAGAGGCAAAGTCAGAAAGAGAAAGCTTTTTTTGTTCTCTAATCCTGCGAAAAGTTTCTCCATAAGTGGTATAAATCATGTTGCTCTCCTTAATAATAGCGAATAGAATCTTCGGGACAATTATAACACAATTATTCCATAAAATACTCAATGAGCAGGAAAAATCGTATCTTTTATGGAACGATAGAAAAAATCAATATAAAATTAGGTATACTATATTAGGTAGCACATTATTAAATTATGTGTACTATATTAAGTGATACCACTAATAACTAGAATGAGAGTTTTAAATAAATGAATTTTAAAAGCAGGAAGTATTTATATCTAGCCTTTGCAATTATCGCTATGATTTATTATGTTCCTCATGTAAACGCAGGAACATTGACGACGTCTGATGATTCTATCGGTGTAAGCCTTCAGTTGGGAAGTGGCGAGACGATACCAGTATTGCAATTTATGAGCACGCACAGTCTTATGGACACAAATGGTTATAGTTGGGAACTAAGTAGTAAAACTGGATTATGGCGAAAAGAAACTACTACGGAAACAGGTTCTTTAATAAAAACAGTTACCATTTCTGTTCCTGATCCGATACCAGCCTTGTCGGCAGATGATGTTGTAAGTCCTACTCCTATCGCTCCTCCATCAACTTATAAAACGCCTGTGCCAAGTCCTGCTCTGACGCCACCTACTCCTACTCCGGCCTCGAGCTCAAGCAGTACGCCTCCAGAACCAAACTTGAGCATTACTGTACCAGTAAAACCAGGGACAACGACTAAAGCGGTTGATGGAGAACTCATCAATCCTACAACACCTAATCCCCCAACCTCTACGACAATTTCAAAAGAAGAACCAGTAAAACCTCTAACGGTCCCAACAGACTTAAAAAGCAAGACGAATCAGTCTAGTGAAAAAACGGTTAAATCAACAGTTCCGTCTTCAACAAGTACAACAGTTCCGTCTTCAACAAGTACAGCAGTTCCGTCTTCATCTGCTTCGACGACAAGAACGCAAAGCTTGTCATCTACAACGAATTTAAGTGCTCATAAGATCTCGATTTCTCAAAGTCTACCAGCTCAGAGCAAGGTCCGTGTAAAATCAGGTCTACCTAAAACAGGGGAAAGTCAATCATCGGATTATTTCTTAAAGTTTATGGGTTTGACTATACTTGCACTGATAGGATTTTGGTTTAAAGGAAATTCAAAAAAGAAAAGTGGAACAAGCTTTCAATAAGAAACTAACCCAAATCGTTCTTACAATTTTTATTAAATAAAAAGTAGAAGCTATTTCTTCTGCTTTTTTGTTTTCTAATCTAAGGTCATGAAAAGGAGTTAGAAAAACAAGAAATAATGTGCTATAATTAGAAGGTTATGTGTTTCTTTTTGAATTTGAAAAGGAAGACGATATTTATTTCCCCCTTTAGGAAGTGGGAGATAAAGACTTTAAAAGCCATCTTTAGAGGGGCTTCCTCTCTCATCAATCAGTTGTCAAGGTTTTGGGAGAAGAAGGTAGGAGAAAAAAATAATGACTGTTGTATATAATGAAATCATGGTTCGCTATGGTGAACTGTCAACGAAAGGGAAGAATCGCGGATTTTTCATCAATCGTTTGGCAAAAAATATTCGTGAAGTGCTTGCTGATCTTACAGAACTTAAAATTACAGCTGTACGTGATCGGGCGCATATTGAGTTGAATGGTGCGGACTACGCAGAAGTGTCACGTCGTTTGACAAAGGTTTTTGGGATTCAAAACTTTTCACCATCAATCAAAGTTGAACGCTCAATGCCTGTTGTGAAGGCAGCTGTTGTTGATTTATTTAAAGAAATTTATCAAGAAGGACAAACTTTTAAAATTGCTGCTCGACGTGCAGATCATAATTTTGAGTTGGACTCAACAGAGCTGAATTTAACACTTGGAGACTTGGTTTTTGATCATTTTGAGTATGCTAAGGTGCAGATGAAAAATCCTGATATTACCTTGCGAGTGGAAGTTCGCTTGGATGCTGTGTACTTGAGCTTTGAAACAATCAAAGGTGCTGGGGGAATGCCTGTTGGGACTGCTGGTCGTGGGCATTTGATGTTGTCTGGCGGGATTGATTCACCTGTTGCTGGTTATTTGGCACTCAAACGAGGCGTGGAAATTGAAGCGGTTCACTTTGCAAGTCCTCCTTATACTTCGCCAGGTGCGTTGAAAAAGGCGAAAGATTTGGCAGCAAAATTAACTGTTTTTGGGGGTTCAATTACTTTTATTGAGGTACCATTTACCGAAATTCAAGAGGAAATCAAGGCTAAAGCACCGCAAGCTTACTTGATGACCTTGACCCGTCGTTTCATGATGCGCGTGGTTGATCGGGTGCGTGAGGAACGTTTTGGTAAGGTTATTATCAACGGAGAATCGCTCGGTCAGGTTGCGAGTCAAACGTTAGGTTCAATGTCTGTCATCAATGAAGTGACGACAACGCCGGTTATTCGCCCTGTTATCACGATGGATAAGATTGAAATTATTGATATTGCCGAAAAGATTGATACGTTTAACTTGTCAATCTTGCCTTTTGAAGATTGTTGTACGGTTTTTGCTCCTCCGTCACCAAAAACGAATCCAAAGTTGGAGAATTGTTTGCAATATGAACAACGTATGGATGTTGAAGGGATGGTTGATCGGGCGGTTAAAGGAATTATGCTCACAACAATCACGGGTGAGCATTGGGATCAAGAAGAACAGATTCAAGAAGAAGAATTTGCTGATTTTTTATAGGTCTTGTCGGGTAAAACTCTGCTGAGCAGGGTTTTTCTTATGAGAAGTTTAAAACTACGAACAGTAGTTTAGACTTGACAAAGAAAAGAAACAAGTTTATAATCACTAATGGTATTAAATAATATGAAATGAATAATTTTGGAGCGTAGCACGTAGTGCGCGCTCATTTTTATCAGAAAGGAATTTTATGTCAGACAGAATTAAAGCGCTGATTGCGCTGGGCGTTTTTACGTTTATGTCCACGTTGGATGGTTCAATTGTTAATATTGCTTTGCCAACGATGTCACGGGAACTGCAGGTTTCAACGTCACAGATTACTTGGGTGGTGACGATTTATTTGATTGTGATTTCGGCGATTGTTTTAATTTTTGGTCGTCTTGGAGATTTACTTGGAAAAGCGCGGATTACGCGAATTGGCTGGGCGGTCTTTATTTTGGGGTCGTTTCTTGCGGGCTTGAATTTTGGTTGGGGCTTGGGCTTTTTGCTTTTTGCACGTGTGGTGCAGGCGATTGGGGCTGCGATGTACATGGCGACAGGTTTTGGGATTATTTCGGAAATTTTTCCAGTGGCAAGTCGGGCGAGAGCTTTGTCAATTTCGGCAATGTTTGTATCGGTTGGCTCTATTGCTGGGCCGGCTTTGGGTGGTTTGATTTTACAGGTCGCGAGTTGGAATTATATTTTCTGGATTAATGTGCCGATTGGGATTGTGGCTTGGATTTTTGGGAGTCGAGCTTTACCAAAGGAGACCAGTCATGGCAAGCTTTCGGATGTTGATTTTGCTGGTGGGTTGCAGATGAGTCTGGTCATTATCTTGCTTTTCTTAGCCTTGAATTTTGGGCAAAATTTGGGTTGGACGAGTCCGCTGATTTTGATTGCGGGGGACTTGGTTTGATCTTATTTATGACGTTCATTTTTACGGAGAAGAAGGTGGAAAAACCTTTGTTAGATTTGGGAATTTTCAAATCAAAACTTTTTTCAATGAGTATTATCATGGCCCTTTTTAATTTCACTGTGGCGATGTTTGGAAGTATTTTGTTGCCTTTTTATTTGCAGGATTTTCGGGCGTATGCGCCTGGTGTGGCAGGGCTAATCATGATGGCTTATCCTGCAGCAATGCTGATTTCTAGCCCTCTGGCTGGGGCTGCGGCGGATAAAATGGATAAGGAAATTGTGACTTTTGTTGGAATTTCAGGGATTGTTTTGTCGCAGATAGGATATCTTTTGATTACTCCTCAATCAAAACCTTGGCTCGTGCTGGTGATTTTGGTGATACAGGGGTCGTCAATGGGGATTTTCCAAAGTCCAAACAATGCGTTAATCATGGAAACGGTCGATCGTAAATATCTGGGAATTGCGGGTTCGGTCAATTCTTTGGCGCGAAATATGGCCTTTGTATTGGGAACTTCGCTTGCGACCTTGATTTTATTTACCGCCATGTCCAATCAGTTGGGACACAAGGTGACGACTTATTTGGTCAGTGAACCTGGTGCGTTCTTACATGGTTTTCATGTGGCTTTCTATTTTTCAACTTTCTTGGTGCTGGTCACTTGGATTTTGGGACTTTTGCGCTTACTTGGTCGCAAAAAAACACTTTAAAAACAGCAGATGTGCTGTTTTTTTTGCTGACGGAATTGATTGGTGCTAGGAAAGCTGGAAAATTTGCTGACGTAAATGTTTTTGTCTTTTGAAATTGAGAGAATTTACTGACGGAATTGATTTAGCTGTTGAAATGTGGAAAAAGAGAGGATGAAATCAGAAGATTACCACAAGGTTTACATGTGTAAATTTTCACGTACTAAATCAGAGGAATTTGGATAAAAGTTTGTTATAATACATTTCGTATTAAAAAATTAACACTAAAGGAAAAAAATAAATATGTCTAAACTTCTCGTTGTAAAAGGTCACCCACTCACAGCCGACTACTCTATGTCTCTCAAGGGATTGGATGCATTTTTGGCAGCTTACAAAGTTGCAAATCCTAATGACGAAATCGAAGAACTTGATGTTTTTGACGGCACTATTCCGTCACTTAATACAGAACTCGTGAGCGCCATGTTTGCAGGCGAAGGAGCAAGCTTGACTGCTTCACAAGAAGCAAAATTAGCGCGTTTTGGTGAGTTGACAGAGCAATTTTTGGCGGCTGACAAAGTTGTCATTGCTAATCCAATGTATAATTTGATGATTCCAGCGGAATTGAAATCTTGGGTTGACACAGTCAACGTTGCTGGAAAAACTTTCAAATATACGGCTGAAGGCCCAGTTGGTCTTGCGCAAGGCAAAAAAGTCTTGCAACTCCAAGCCAACGGTGGCGTGTACGGTGCACAAGATCCTGCGACTGTTTATATGTCAGCAATTTTCAACTTTATCGGTGCAGATTTCAGCCAAATTGCGGTGGAAGGTCACGCTTACGATCCTTCAAAAACGGACGAATTATTGAATGATTTCATCAGTAAAATCGAAACTGCCGCAAAAACATTTTAAAAAATGGTCTGTCAATTGACAGACTTTTTGCAAAATTACTGACCGAATGGCCCAATAAAAAGCGTCAGTGATTTCGCAAGGAGGAAAAAATGGCAAAACACACTTTTAATTCACAGATTACTTGGACAGGCGGACGAAATACTGTTGGTGAACTGCACACAGGGGCTCTTGACGAAAAAATCTCAGTTCCACTCGCCATGGACGGCCCAGGACTTGGCACAAATCCAGACGAAATGTTGCTCGGTGCAGCAAGCACCTGCTATACCATCACTCTCGCGGCCATGCTAGAGCGTAACGCCATCGCGCTTGAAGCGTTGCAAGTGAACTCTGAGAGCAGCGTTGACGTCAGTCGTGGCATTTTTACTTACGAAAAAATCACCCACCACGTCCTGCTCAAACTGCCAGCTGACGCTGACGAAATCAAAGCCCGCAAGCTCGCCGAACGTGCCGAACAAGCCTGCATGATTTCTCGAGCAATTCAGGGTAACGTCCAACTTGAAACATTGATTACCATCGAGAAAAATCACTGATTGCAGTGATTTTTTTTAGTTTTCATTATCCTCAGTAATTACGTCAGCAAATTCTCTAGCCTTCGCAGTCCCACTTAATTACGTCAGCAAATTCTCTAGCCTTCGCAGTCCCACTTAATTACGTCAGCAAATTCTCTGGCTTCTCGCACCACTCAACTCATTTACGTCAGCAAATTCTCTAGCTTTTTGCGCCCCACAAAAAAAGAACCGACAAGCGTCAGTTCATTTTTTTGTTTTTACGCCGCTCCAAAAATTCAAAAAGGAGTGTGTGATGATTACTTGCCAAGGTATAGTCCTCTAAAACATTGACATTGACGCGCATCTCGCGCGCCTCGCGCGCTGTCAAATGTCCCGCCAATTCATACTCAAAAATAATTTTGCGCTCCAAATAATAAGCACGCATCATCTCCGTCAAATTATTAGGCTGAGCCTTGTTCATCATCCGAGAAAGGTGAACTCCCTCCGCTACAATTTCTGACGTCCGCAAGCGCTCCGCTTGCAAGAAATTCAGCAGTTGCTCATCATAAACCTCAGCCAAATTGCCCAAAGCCTGCAAAATCAATTCCGTATTATTAAAGTAAAGCTCCGTGATTTCTTCCGTCGTATTGGCTTGAGCATCCTTAGACCTGCGCGCAAAGAAATCGACGTGTAAGAGCCGTGAGAGCAACAAGTTAAAAGCACGTACCAAAAGGACATACACAAACTGCAAACTCGATACCAACGAATGCACAATACTTGATTCAAGCGAGCGAATATAGCGCTGGTAAGTCCGATAAGTATACATCGAAATTTTCCCCTCACGCAAAGCCGCTTCCAGCCCCTCCGACTCAATCCGAATAATCAAGAGCTGCAAATCATTATAATCAATCGCCATATCCGTTGATTCCTGCTCAATGATTAAAAGCTGAATCCGCTCCTGATAAGCATCGATGGCAATATTGTACCCCTGCGGATTTTTAGCCGCCTGCATATCCTTATGCAACTCCTCGACCACTTCAGTTAAGATTGAAATTTTGGCAATATTATCCACCTTAACCACCTTTTTAACCGCAAAGAAAGGTAAGACAAACATTCCGACCAAAAAGCTCAGTCCCGTCACAGCCGCTGCAAGAAAGACCAGTACTGGCTGAATTGCAGCTACCGATCGTGGAATCAATAAAATCGTCGCAATACTCACGGTACCCTTAGAACCAGCAAAAGTCAAAAGTAAAATATCATTCCAATAAGCCGCAAAGACCTGTTTTTTACGCAAAGCCCGAATCCAAAAATACAGCGTAAGTACCGCCCAGCGCAAAGCAAACAGCCCAACCGTCAAAGCCACCGTCAATAAAAGCAAATGCGTAGATGAATACACAGGATTGACCAATAAAGGTACCACCAACTGATAAAGCTCAATCCCCAAGAAAAAGAAGACAATCGAATTTAAAATAAAAGTCAAAGTGTCCCAAATTGTGTTCTTGACCTTTTCCACCTGAGCATCAAATAAAGTCGTTCTTTTCAAACCGTTTGCAGACATCACACCAGCAACCACTGCGGCAATAATTCCAGAGACATGAACTTCCTCCGCAAGCAAAAAAGCCGATAGCGGAATCGCCAATTCCAACAGTAAATAACCAGAAACGTCACGTGCATCCACATCTTCCAAAAGTCGTAGCACTAAGTTTTTCAGGTAAATCAAAATAAAACCAATAATCGCCCCACCCAGTGCAGAAATTGCCAGTTTCATTGTCGCATCAGGCAAAGAAAAATAGCCCGTCACCAGCGCCACCAGCGCAATTTGGAAAGCAATAATTCCCGAAGCATCGTTAAGTAGGCCTTCGCCTTGTAAAACGCTCATCACTCGCTTGGGAAAACTAAAATTTTTGGATAAAGCCCCCACCGCCACAGCATCTGTGGGCGCCAAACTTGCCCCCAAAGCAAAACAAGCCGCAAGTGGCAGACCAGCGTAAATCCAATTGGAAATCAAGCCCAAGCCCAAGGTTGTAATAAATACCAAGGGAAAAATGAGTACCAAAATCAACTTGCTATGCTTTAAAATATGCTTAACATCAGCCTCCTCACTCTCACGAAAAAGCAGAGGAGCAATAATAAAACCAAGAAAAAATTCAGGAGCAACGTGTAAAATGTCATCAGCACCAAAAAAACCCAAAATAAGCCCAAAAACCACTTGAATAAGGGGTAGAGCAAGTTTTGGGAATACTTTGTTGAGGACGTTTGAGAAAACCAATGTCAAAAGAAACACAATGACATAAAGAATGGTATGAAGCATAAAGTCCTTTCAGTAAAAACAGCAATCAAAAATCAAAAAATCAAGCCCAATAGCTATTTCAAGCGTTTAATCGAATCTTTTTTGAGCGCAATCTTTTCCTCAATTTTCGAGCAGTCTTTTTTACCTAAAAGCGCCTTACAACGCTTAAGCTCCAAGTCTGCCAATTGACGTTTGATTTTTTCCTTACGCGTCGCATCAAATTCACCTGTTTCGATGTATTTCAGCTTTTGCTCCAGAATTAATTTTTTAGTTTTGACCGCATCAATATAAGCTTTAATCTCCGCAAGCTCAGTTTTATCAGCTTTTGCTGCACGCGCTTGCGTCAATTTATTATCTAATAACGTAAGTTTTTCAACAATTTGTTTCAAGTGAAGACGGATTTTTTTGACTTTTTCCTCATCCGTGAGCGCCATAAAAGCATCCATTTCTTTGGATTTTTCATCGTTAGCGACGCTAGAGCGTTTGTCAAGGTATAATTCCCGAAGATTTTTTAATTTATCTTCAAACTTTTTATCTATCATATCAATCACCTAAAATATATTCACTACCCACATTATAACACAAAGCCCTAAAAATGAAACTAAATTGAATAAAATTTTTATAACAAAAACTCCCTGCCAAAGTGCAAGGAGTCCACTAATCAAAAGTAAGCGATTTAGTATGTTAAAATAAAGTTCTTCTTTTTACCACGGCGGATAACGGTCAATTGTCCCTCAATCTTATCTGTGTCAGAAAGCGCATATTCCAAATCCTGCACCCGTTCGCCATTGATATAAATCGCACCATTTGTAATATCTTCACGCGCTTGGCGCTTAGAATTAACAATACCAGAAGAAATCAGCAACTCAACCAAAGCCAGATTTTCATCAGCACTAACTTGGTATTGTGGCGCAGCCTTCAGCCCAGTCAAAATTGACTTCGCATCTAATTGACGTAAATCACCACCACCAAATAAAATTTCAGAAGTTTTCACAGCTTGCTCATAAGCGTCTTTACCATGCACTAAAGTGACTACTTCACGCGCTAGGACTTTTTGCGCTAAGCGTTCATGGCGAGCTGCATCAAATTCTTTTTCGATTTCAGCAATCTCTTCTAATGAAAGGAAAGTGAAAATCTTAAGCATTTTTACAGCATCGGCGTCATCAACATTGAGCCAAAATTGGTACATTTCATAAGGAGAAGTCTTCGCTGCATCAAGCCAAACCGCATTCCCTTCAGATTTCCCAAATTTCTTACCCGTTGAGTCTGTAATCAAAGGAATAGTGATAACATGTCCTTGTTTATCAGCTTTACGACGTAAAAGTTCAGTACCAGCAGTCATGTTACCCCATTGGTCAGAACCACCCAGCTGTAAAGTCACATTGTGTAATTGATTAAGCTCGTAAAAATCATAACCTTGCATAATTTGGTAAGCAAACTCCGTATAAGAAATCCCTGTTTCCATACGAGATTTCACAGAATCCTTAGAAATCATGTAATTAACAGTGAAATGTTTACCCACATCTCGCAAGAAATCAATGAAAGTCAGTTTTTCAAACCAATTGTAGTTATTCGTCATCTCTGCTTTGTTTTCGCCATTTTCAAAATCAAGAAAACGTTCAAGTTGGGCGCGGATTTTTCCAGACCATTGTGTAACCGTATCTTTGGTTTGAAGGGCACGTTCAGAATCTTTAAACGAAGGATCACCAATCAACCCAGTCGCACCACCAACCAGCGCATAAGGTTTGTGGCCAGCCAGTTGCAAACGACGCATCGTCAAAATTTGCACCAAATTTCCCAGATGGAGAGAATCAGCAGTAGGATCATAACCAACATAATAGGAAACCATTCCCTCCGTGAGCGCCTTGCGGAGCGCATCTTCATCAGTCGTTTGGAAAATCAAACCACGTGCTTTAAGTTCGTCAAAAATGTTCATAAAAAAATCCTTTCTATAATGATTTTGGCTGCCCAATCTTTAATGCAAAAAGCGAAAACAACAGCACTAGTTCATATTATACCAAAAAGCTAAAAAATTTTCCGAAAATAGCGAAAAATGAAATTAAATTTGATATAATAAGGGCATGGAAAAAGACCCAAAGGAATCACAAGAAAAAATAAAAGCGCGCTTGGAAGAAAAACTCAGCCAGCGTCAAGAAAAAAAGAATAGAAGAAACGCACCAAAAACCCCAAAAGACAAAAATAATGAAGAAGAACATTCCGTATGGTCACTGACCTTTCACGTTATCCGTGGAGTCATCATTGTATTTGGGACGTTATTTGCTTTAGCGGGGGTTTTTGGGGCAGCAGCAGGTGTAGGCTATTTTGCGCGTCTTATCGAAGTGACCAAGACACCAGACAAAGCAGAAATCATATCCAAAATCAATGACATTCACGGTGTATCGGTCATCAACTACAGTAATGGTCAATCTATTTCGGACATCTCAAGCGACTTGGTTCGAGTTACTGTAAAAAGCGACGCAATTTCGCAAAATGTGAAAAATGCACTGATTGCAACCGAAGACAACAGCTTTTTAACCAATAAAGGTGTCGTTCCTAAAGCAATCATTCGGGGAATCATTGGCTCAGTTGGTGGCGGTCTGACATCAGGTGGGTCAACTTTGACTCAACAGCTGATAAAGCAACAGGTCTTGGGAGATAGTGTTACTTTCCAACGAAAAGCCAGTGAGATTGTGTATGCTCTAGCGCTCAATAACTACCTCAGCAAAGATCAGATTTTGACGGACTACCTCAATGTTTCTCCTTTTGGTCGGAACAATAAAGGACAAAATATTGCGGGGGTAGAAGAAGCAGCTCGAGGGATTTTCGGCAAGTCGGCAAAAGATTTAACAGTCCCAGAAGCAGCATTCATTGCAGGTTTACCACAAAGTCCAATTGTTTATTCTCCTTACGCGGCTGATGGTTCTTTGAAATCAAAAGAAAACATGAGCTATGGACTCGCCCGACAAAAAGATGTCCTCTTTAATCTTTATCGTGGGGGCTACCTTTCAAAAGCGGACTATGAAAAATACAAAGCTTACGATATTTCTCAAGAATTTTTACCAACAGCTCCAGCAGAATCTCAAGAACACGGCTATCTCTACAATGTGGCCTACACTGAAGCGGTCACAAAAGTTTATAATTATTTAATCCAGCGAGATAAAGTCTCGGCGACTGCTCTTGGTAATGACACAACTAAGGAACACTATCAAAATCTGGCTGAGCAAGCCCTGCAAAACGGTGGCTACACAGTCACAACGACAATCAATCAAGCGGTTTATACAGGAATGCAAAACGCCGTTGCTAACTACGGAAGTTTGATGCAAGACGGCACAGGGATAATCCAGACCGGTAATGTTTTGATGGATAATAAAACTGGTGCTGTATATGGTTTCATTGGCGGTTTAGACTATTCAAGCAATCAAGTCAACCATGCTTTTGATACCGAACGTTCTCCTGGTTCTTCAATCAAGCCAATTCTCGCCTATGGTCCAGCCATTGACATGGGGTTGATGGGTTCTGCTAGCGTACTGTCTAATTATCCAGCCAAATATAGCAGTGGTCAAGACATTGAACACGTTGGCTCAACTGGAACAGCCATGATGCCTTTTTCAGAAGCGCTCAATGTGTCCTATAACATTCCAGCCTATTGGACTTATCAAACCATTTTAAAAACAGGAAAATCTGTTGAACCTTATATGACCAAAATGGGATATGAGATTTCCGATTATTCAGTTGAATCACTGCCACTTGGCGGTGGGGTAGATCCAACTGTTGTTCAGCATACTAATGGTTACCAAACTTTGGCCAATGGTGGGAAGTACGAACCTTGGTATATCGTTGATAGTATCAAAGATGATACTGGGAAAGTAATTTATCAACACAAGGACACGGGAGGCACACAGGTATATTCCGAAGCGACCTCAACGATTATGGAATATATGCTCCAAGATGCGATTAAAGCTCAAAAAACGAGTAAGTTCTATAGCAATCTACAAGCAATTAACCCTGCTCTGGCTTCTGGGGTACAATGGGCCGGAAAAACAGGGACAACAGATAACTATACAGACGTTTGGATGATGCTGTCAACACCTACCGTAACCCTTGGTGGTTGGGCTGGTCACGATGATAATTCTCCGATGTCAAGCAACTCAGGTTATATCAATAATGCAGCTTACATGGCACAGCTCGTGAATGCAATCAATGCGGCAGACCCAGCTATTTTGGGAGCCGGAAAATCATTCCCAGACCCTAATCAGGATGCTAATGTCACTAAGAGTAAAGTCTTAGTGAGTACAGGTGAGAAAGCTGGAAAAGTCTCAGTTAAACTAGCTAATGGAAAAACTCAAGAGGTCAATCTTGAGGGAGACACGACAACGAGTTTTTGGGCTACAAAAGCGGGAGCGCCTGCGACGAGCTACAATTTCTCAATCGGGGGATCAGCTAGTGACTTAGCAGATGCTTGGAAAAAGATTTTACCAAGTGTTGACTTTGGAGCAGCTGCTAAAAGTAATTAAAAACAAAAAAGACACTAGGAATTTGATTTGCCTAGTGTCTTTTTGTTTGATGTAGAGCTAAAAATTAGTAATTTTTAACTTGACTAACTTTTTCAGCGTCTAATGAGCTAACGATTGCACGCAAGAAGTTTTGTGCGTGGTTAAAATCATCAAGATTAAAAATAGTTTGATGGCTGTGGATGTAACGTGCAACTACACCGATGGTTGTTGACGGAACACCTTCATTTGCCAAGTGTGCAGCGCCAGCATCTGTGCCACCTTTTGCCATATAAACTTGTGTTTTGATTTGAGCTTGTTGAGCAGTGTCAATCAGGAAGTTTTTCATTCCTGGCAGCATGATGTGACCAGGATCGAAAAGGCGCAAGATTGTACCTTGACCAAGGCGGCCGTTATCATCGCCAAAGGTATCACTGGCTGGTGAACAGTCAACGGCAAAGAAAAGATCAGGGTTGAATTTTGTAGTAGATACTTTTGCTCCACGAAGTCCAACTTCTTCTTGGACATTGGCACCAATAATTAGAGTTACTGGCAATTCTTTGTCTGCCAAGAATTCAAGGAGTTCAAGAACCATAAGACATCCATAGCGATTATCCCAAGCTTTAGAAATGACATTTTTACCATTAGCAGCAAGAATTGTTTCTGTTTCAGGAATGATAACATCCCCTTGTTCTACACCATATTCACGAGCTTGAGCAGCATCTTCGAAAGCGCCATCGAATACAATATCAGAAACAGCAGGCATTTGTGGGGTAGCACCCGTGCCACGTAAGAGATGCGGAGGCAGACCACCTGTGACAACTGGAATTTTTTTCCCATCGCGCGTAAACAAGCTAAAGCGTTGACCAGAAATAACAAGTGGATTCCAACCACCAAGTGGAACAACACGGAAAGTTCCGTCAGCTTTGATACTGCTGACCATAAAACCAACTTCATCCATGTGAGCAGCAACCATAATCCGAGGTGCATCTGCGACTTTTGATGTTTTAGTAACAAAGATACCACCAAGTCCATCGAATTCAGGTTGATAGCCAAGTTCAATCATACGTTTTTTGAGATATTCACGAACAGGGCCTTCAAAGCCAGATGTAGCCTGAATTTCAGTCAGTGCTTTAATTTTGTCAAAAAGTTCCATTTTTTCCTCCAAAAGTTAAGAAATTTTACTGATGAAAGCCGTCAGCAATTTTTTTAATGATTTACACTATAATTATAGCAGGAAATATGTTAAAATTTCCATATGAAAAAAATACTGAAGTTTGGTTTGGGACTCATCGCAAGTGCGACGGTTGCTCACGTGGCTTATCATACCTACAAAAACATGGAAGAGAATCTCTTGCGTGAGCTGACGGACACTATCCGTAAGCATTTTTCTGGACGGCAAATTGATGCGGTCTGGATTTTTGAAGATCCCAAAGATGGCGCGCTGTTTGAAGGAGGAATTGTAAGTGAAAATCTCGCTATTTCTTTTGATATTGATGCCAAAACTTTAGAAATTTTTGAAAAAAATGAGGAACAGTTAATCGTTTAACTGTTATCTAGGAATTTTCACAAGAAAGGAAAATAATTATGATTATCCCAGAAAATATTGAAAGCTTAGCAGAATTAGTTAAAGCATCAGGAAAACGTGTCTTCTTTTTCACAGCTGACTGGTGTGGTGACTGTAACTTTATCAAACCCAAAATGCCTGAAATAGAAGCTGAAAACCCAGAGTTTGAATTTGTGCAAGTTGATCGTGACGAATACATGGATGTCGCAGTAGAATGGGGCATCATGGGCATTCCAAGTTTTGTTGTTCTTGAAGATGGCAAAGAAACTGCGCGTTTGGTCAATAAATTACGCAAAACAAAAGAAGAAGTTAATAACTTTTTAGCAAGCGCTAAGTAAAAATGCGCCCAATTTACTGACGAAAAAATACGTCAGTAAAAATGTGAAGAAATTAAAAGGAAAATTAGGAAAATGATTGCAACATATAACACAAACGTTGGCGATGTCTTAATGCTTATCGTGGCAAATGACAAAGGGCAAAAGGTGAGCTTTGAGCGCAAGGGAAAAGTCGCACGAGTGTTCGTTGAAGAAACGAAAGAAACAGTGGCTTGGAATATCTTTGAAGCTAAGAGCTTAATCCCCAACCTATCCGTTAATGGACAAGTTGAATTATCAGCAGATGACATTGAAGTATTGAATAAAGAACTTGGGAAATCAGGTTTTACTGAACTTCTTGTTCATGACATCCAAGCTAAATTCGTTGTTGCTGAAATCGTTGAAATGGAAGATCACCCAGATTCTGATCACCTTCACATCTGTAAAGTTAATGCTGGTTTTGCTGATCCGGTTCAAATTGTTTGTGGTGCGCCAAATGCAGCGGTAGGTTTAAAAACAGTTGCTGCCCTTCCAGAAGCGATGATGCCAAATGGCGCTTTGATTTTTTCAGGTGCTTTGCGTGGTATTGCTTCTTATGGAATGCTTTGCTCAGCTCGTGAGTTAGCATTGCCAAATGCACCAGAAGTTCGTGGCATCATTGAACTACCTGATAATCTGGTTGCTGGTACAGCGTTTGATGCAGCAACGATGTGGCAAGCTTAAACTTAAAAAAATAAAATTCATCAGTCCATTCTGGTGGATTTTTTCTTTGTCAAAAAGGTCAGTTTGACATTTCACAAAGTTCACAAGCGCTTTCATAGGAGGAAGTTCTAGCTTATGTTAAACTATAATAAGTAAAACAAATTTTACAAAAAGGAGATTTTCCAACATGAAAATCGTGGTTCTCGGAACAAACCATGCGGGTATTGCCGCAGCAAATACTTTACTAGACAATTATCCAGGTCATGAAATCGTGATGATTGACCGCAATAACAACATGAGCTATTTGGGCTGTGGAACGGCGATTTGGGTTGGTCGCCAGATTGAAAAACCTGACGAATTATTTTATGCAAAACCAGCTGATTTTGAGGCAAAAGGAGCTAAAATTTTGACTGAAACAGAAGTTTCAGAGATTGATTTTGCTAAAAAAGAAGTTCACGCAAGAACAAAATCAGGTGAAGAAATCATCGAAACTTATGACAAACTTGTTTTAGCAACAGGTTCACGACCAATTATCCCTAATTTACCTGGGAAAGATTTAGAAGGAATTCATTTTCTGAAGCTTTTCCAAGAAGGCCAAGCCGTTGATGAAGAATTTGCCAAAACAGAAGTCAAACGTGTCGCTGTTATTGGAGCAGGCTATATCGGGACTGAAATTGCCGAAGCGGCAAGTCGTCGGGGTAAAGAAGTTTTACTTTTTGACGCAGAATCAACATCTCTTGCCTCTTATTATGATCCCGAGTTTGCCCAAACTATGGATAAAAATTTGCAAGAGCATGGCATTGAGCTTCATTTTGGTGAATTTGCTAAAGAATTTAAAGGAAACAATGGCCGTGTATCACAAATCGTGACGGACAAAGCTTCTTATGATGTAGATCTTGTTATTAACTGTATCGGTTTTACGGCTAATAGCGCCTTGGCTGCAGATCATTTGGACACTCTCAATAATGGTGCAATCAAAGTCGATAAACATCAACAATCCAGTGATCCTGATGTGTATGCTGTTGGTGACGTGGCAACGATTTATTCGAATGCTTTGCAAGATTTTACCTACATTGCCCTCGCCTCTAATGCAGTTCGCTCAGGGATTGTTGCGGGACATAATATTGGAGGAACACCGCTCGAGTCAGCGGGTGTGCAAGGATCAAATGGGATTTCTATCTTTGGCTACCACATGACCTCAACTGGTTTTTCGCTTAAAGCAGCTAAAAAGGCGGGATTTGATGTGGCTTATACTGACTTTGAAGATAAGCAAAAAGCTTGGTTCTTTCACGAGGATAATGACAGCGTTAAAATTCGGATTGTTTATGAAAAAGAGAGTCGCCGTATTGTAGGTGCTCAGCTGGCAAGTTACAGTGAAATCATTGGCGGAAATATCAATATGTTTAGCTTGGCTATTCAAGATCAAAAAACAGTGGATGATATTGCTTTACTTGATTTGTTCTTCTTGCCTCACTTCAACAGTCCTTATAACTATATGACTGTTGCCGCTTTAAATGCTAAATAAAGTCTTTTAAACTTGCTCATAAATTGGGCAGGTTTTTTTATTTAAAAATGGTGACATTTTCCTTTAATTTTCGTATAGAAGATTAGGAGGAAAGTATAATGAACAAAACAATGCTTATTGGTCGTTTGACCAGCACACCAGAAATTTCGAAAACGACCAATGAAAAATCCTATGTCCGAACGACTTTGGCCGTTAATCGACGCTATAAAAATGAAAATGGGGAACGAGAAACAGATTTTATTTCAATTGTTTTGTGGGGAAAACAAGCAGAAAGTCTGGTTTCTTATGCTAAAAAAGGGACTTTGATTTCCGTAGAAGGCGAGATTCGGACACGCAATTATTTGGACAAACAAAATCAAAAACATTATGTCACTGAAATTTTGATTTTAACTTATGATGTGTTGGAAAGTCGAGCGACAATTGCTCACCGAGAAAATACAGCAAGACTGGAGGAAACTGTGCTTGAAGCGGAAGAATTGCCCTTTTAAATCGTGAGGAATGATAGCGATTTCTTTTTATTGATAAAAAATAGAAATTTTAGAGGTTTTTTCTTGACTAAATTTGACCATTGAGATAAAATAAGAATTGGGTTAGCACTCAATGATATAGAGTGCTAAAAAATAAAAAATGGAGGAAATTAAAATGTTGAAACCTTTAGAGAATCGCGTGGTTTTACGTGTAAAACAAGAAGAGGAAAAATCAATTGGTGGGATTGTCTTAACAAGCGCCTCACAAGAAAAACCTCAAACAGCTGAAGTGGTTGCTGTCGGTGCAGGAAAAACAACGAATCATGGGACACTGATTTCTCCAGTAGTAAAAGTTGGGGATACAGTAATCTTTGAAAAATTTGCTGGAACGACAGTAAAAATGGACGGTGAAGAGTTCTTGATTCTCAAAGATTCAGACCTTCTGGCGATTGTTGAGTAATCACTTAAAGCGCAATCTACTGATTGCCTTTTACAATTGTCTAAATAATCAATTAAAAAATTCTTAGTTATTCTTATAAAGGAGCAAAAATGTCAAAAGAAATCAAATTTTCAAGTGATGCTAGAACAGCGATGATGCGCGGAATTGATATCCTTGCAGATACAGTAAAAACAACGCTTGGGCCAAAAGGACGCAATGTTGTTTTGGAAAAATCATATGGTTCGCCATTGATCACCAATGATGGGGTTACAATTGCTAAAGAAATTGAACTCGAAGATCATTTTGAAAACATGGGTGCAAAACTGGTATCAGAAGTCGCTTCAAAAACAAATGATATCGCAGGAGATGGAACTACGACTGCAACTGTTTTGACGCAAGCTATTGTACGTGAAGGTTTGAAAAACGTAACTGCTGGTGCAAATCCAGTTGGAATCCGCCGTGGTATTGAACTGGCAGCTGAAGCAGCAGTTAGTGCAATTAAAGAAATGGCAATTCCTGTTCACGATAAATCAGCGATTGCTCAAGTAGCAACTGTCTCATCACGAAGTGAAAAAGTCGGTGAATACATTTCTGATGCGATGGAACGTGTTGGTGCTGATGGTGTGATTACAATTGAAGAATCAAAAGGAATGCAAACTGAGCTTGACGTGGTTGAAGGAATGCAGTTTGACCGTGGTTATCTCAGCCAATATATGGTTTCAAATACTGAAAAAATGGTAGCTGAACTGGATAATCCTTACATTCTCATCACCGATAAAAAAATCTCAAATATTCAAGAAATCTTGCCACTTCTTGAACAAGTTTTGAAAACAAGTCGTCCTTTGCTTATTGTGGCTGATGATGTTGACGGGGAAGCTTTGCCAACACTTGTGTTGAACAAAATCAAAGGGGTCTTCAATGTTGTTGCAGTGAAAGCTCCTGGATTTGGCGATCGCCGCAAAGCGCAACTCGAAGATTTGGCCATCTTGACTGGTGGGACAGTAATTACTGAAGAACTTGGGCTTGATTTGAAAGATGCAACGCTTGAAGCACTTGGTCAAGCAGCTAAAGCAACAATTGATAAAGACCATACAACAATTGTTGAGGGGGCTGGTTCAGTTGATGCTATTTCTGATCGTGTAGCAATTATTAAAGCTCAAATTGAAAAGACAACTTCTGATTTTGACCGTGAAAAATTACAAGAACGTCTCGCTAAATTGGCTGGCGGTGTTGCGGTGATTAAAGTTGGTGCTGCAACCGAGACAGAACTTAAAGCGATGAAATTGTTGATCGAAGATGCCTTAAATGCAACACGTGCAGCAGTAGAAGAAGGAATTGTTTCTGGTGGTGGAACAGCGTTGATTAATGCAATTGCTGCCCTTGATAAACTTTCAGAAGAAGGGGATGTTCAAACCGGAATCAATATTGTTCGTCGCGCACTTGAAGAACCTGTTCGCCAAATTGCAGCTAACGCAGGTTATGAAGGCTCAGTTATCATTGACAAACTTCGTTCAGCAGAAGTTGGCACAGGCTTCAATGCAGCAACTGGTCAATGGGTAAATATGATTGAAACAGGAATTGTTGACCCTGCTAAAGTAACCCGCTCTGCTTTACAAAATGCGGCATCTGTTGCAGGATTGATTTTGACTACGGAAGCAGTTGTGGCGAATAAGCCAGAACCAGCACCAGCAATGCCACCGATGGATCCTAGCATGGGAATGGGCGGTATGATGTAAGAATAAAAAAGAACCCTATCAAGGGTTCTTTTTTATTGATAAATTAGATGTCGTAGAGTTTACTTGCGTGTTCATGGCTTGTATCAAGAATCTTGAGGTCATTTTTAGTATCGACGTCGTGTTGTTGTAAATAACCGTCCATGGTCAAATGGGCAAGCTCTTTAATATTATTGTTCAAACTCAGGTGGCCAAGAAAAATGCGTTTTGTTTTGTTGCCTAAGACGTTGAAGGCTGCTTCGGCACCGTCTTCATTGGATAAATGGCCTTGATCGCCTAAGATACGCTGTTTTGTGCGCCACGGATAAGCACCCATGCGTAGAATTTCAATGTCATGATTTGATTCCATGAGGTAGCCGTCAGCATTTTCGATAATTCCACGCATTCGGTCAGAAACGTAGCCAGTATCGGTCAGCATTACAAAACTTTTATTATCTTTCATGAAGCGGTAAAACTGGGGCGCAATTGCATCGTGGCTCACCCCGAAGGATTCGATATCAATGTCGCCAAACGTCATTGTTTTACCCATTTCAAAGAGATGTTTTTGCTCAGTTGGAATTTTTCCGAGGGCATTTTTACTGTCAAGTTCAGTCCAGGTGTCTTCGTTTGCATACAAATCAATACCGTATTTTCGGGCGAGTACACCAATTCCTTTGATATGATCGCTATGTTCATGCGTAATCAAAAGGGCATCAATGTCATGAATGTCGCGGTCAATTTCACTAAGTAAACTTTCTATTTTTTTTCCGGAGAGTCCAGCATCGACGAGAATTTTCTTTTGAGGAGTTTCCAAATAAAAAGAATTTCCTGTGGAACCAGATGCCAGAATGGAATATTTAAAGCCATTTTGTTCAGTCATAACATTCATTGTAGCAGAAAACGGCTGGGATTTCCATGAGATATTTTTAAAATTGAATAAAAGCAATACTGTAATCAGAGAAATTGCTGACGAAAAGCATTCAGCAAAAAAATTTACTGACGTAAATCAAAAAAGTCAGAGAAAATGCTGACGTAAATTGTCTAAAATAAAAAAGCTACTGACCAGCCCGAAAAAAGCGAGCATCCAGTAGTTTTTAGCGTTTTATTCAAATTCGTCAGTAAAATCGTCCCAATCCTCAGCGCCTTCAGAGGAATAAGGGAGAGTAAAACTAAACGTTGTTCCTTTGCCTTCACCATCAGAAGTGGCAAAAATCGAACCTCCATGCATTTTGACAATGTCATGGACAATGGACAAGCCGAGACCCGTCCCACCAACTTTGGAGTTTCGTGAAGCATTGTCCACGCGGTAAAAGCGATCGAAAATCTTGAGCAAATCAGCCTTCGGAATTCCCATTCCTTCGTCACTAATTGAAATCAGGACGTCATTTTCACGCGTTTCCAGACTAATGGTGACTGTTCCACCTTTTGGTGAATATTTGAGGGCATTGCCGATGATATTATCGACAACTTGAGCCATTTTGTCAGGGTCAATTTCTACCCAGATAGGCTCTTCAGGGAAATTTCTGACGAAAGTAAAATCAGAACTGATGGAACTGTTCGCTCCAGTTTCGATAATCTGTACCAAACGATCGATTTGATAGTTCAAAAATGCGGTCAGATTGATCATTTCTTTTTCTAAAACAATGCGATCTTGATCCATTCGCGAAAGCGTCAGTAAATCAGAAATCATTCGAATCATCCGATCGGTTTCCGTCAGTGAAACATTGATAAATGAAGAAGCCGTTTCTTTGTCATCAATGGCACCATCTTCCAACGCTTCAAGATAGGCTTTGACGGAAGTGAGTGGCGTTCGCAATTCGTGTGAAACATTGGAAACAAAGAGACGACGCTCACGCTCAGCTTTGTCTTGCTCAGTCATGTCATGTAAAACGGCAATAATTCCCGAAATAAAACCAGATTCCCTCCGAAATAGGGCAAATTTGACGTGCAGAGAAATCGCACCATTATTTCCGTCAGTCGTTTCGATAACAACCTCAGGTTCTTTTTCCAGCAAATCATAAAAATTGTACTGATCAGAGATTTGAAGGACTTCGACAAGACTTTTTTGCATCAACTCGTCTTGTGTAGCATTTAGATAACTTAGTGCAGATTTGTTGGTCATGATAATATTGCCCCGACGGTCGGTCGCAACAACTCCATCAACCATGTAGGCCAAGATACTATCCAGTTGATTCCGCTGATTTTCCAGATTATTCTGGGTACGGATGATATCCTCGCCAAGTGTTAAAATATTATTGTAAAGATCCGTGATTTCACGGGTTCCTTTAAGATGTTTGTCTCTAGGTAAATAGCCATTTTTAATATTCGTTATCTGTTTAGAAATAGCAAGAAGCATATGCTGCTGTTGCGCCAAGAAAACCACCACGAAAATTAAAGAGAAAAAATAATTCGCTAAAACCGAACCAAAGTGAACCAGATTGTAATCAAAAGCACTCATGAAGAGAATGACAAAAAGAAGTAGATGGGCAACTACTCCTCTAAAGATTAACGACTGGAAAAACTTAATCATGTGGGTTGCTCATGTAGTAGCCAACCCCTCGGCGTGTAGAGACATATTGTGGACGACTTGGTGTGTCTTCGACTTTTTCGCGCAAACGGCGGACAGTAACGTCAACAGTACGAACGTCACCGAAGTAGTCGTAGCCCCAAACAGTTTCCAAGAGCGCTTCACGAGTAATTACTTCGCCAAGATGTTGAGCAAGATAATAGAGCAGTTCGAATTCACGGTGTGTGAGATCAAGCTGTTTATCATTTTTGTAAGCAGCGTAATGTGTTGGATTGATACGGAGGTTTCCGATAGTCAATTCTTTTTTCACATTATCATTTGTTTCGACAGGTGCGGCATTGACACGACGCAAGTTTGCTTTAATCCGTGCCAAAAGTTCACGATTTGAGAAAGGTTTAGTGACATAGTCATCTGCACCAAGTTCAAGACCGATTACTTTGTCAAATTCGCTGTCCTTTGCTGAAACCATGATGATTGGTGTTTCTGATGTTTTACGGATTTCGCGGGCAACATCAAGACCGTCAATTTTAGGTAACATCAAGTCAAGCAAGATAAGGTCAGGTTGCACTTCTTTGAAAGCTTCAAGTGCTTCTTCGCCATCAAAAGCGGTAAAGACCTCAAAACCTTCTTTGGTAAGATTGAATTTTACAATGTCTGAGATTGGTTTTTCATCATCAACAACAAGAATTTTTTTCATAGTTGTCCTTTCAGGTGAGTTTTATTTAGTGAAGATTTCTTGCCATTATTTGTTTTTGCCAAATAATAGTAAGCTGTTTCAGTTATATTATACAATTTTTAGTAAAATTACGCAAAAACTGGCGTTATTATTTTAGGAAAAAAGCGAAAAAGTTTGTTTTTTGGTATAATAGAGCCTATGAACGGAATATTTATTTCTCTTGAAGGGCCTGACGGCGCCGGTAAAACATCAGTTTTACAAGCGATTTTGCCCGAAATCCAAAACATGAAACGCGAAATTGTCGCGACACGCGAACCTGGCGGTGTTCGAGTGGCTGAAGAAATTCGCCAAGTTATCCTTAATCCAAAAAATACAGAGATTGATTCTAAGACAGAATTGATGCTTTTTGCGGCAGCTCGCCGTTTACATATGCAAGAAAAAATTCTGCCAGCTTTAGCTGCGGGGAAAGTTGTTATTGTTGATCGATTTATTGATTCATCGGTGGCCTATCAAGGTTATGGGCGTGAGCTTGGTGTTGAAGTCGTGGATTGGCTCAACAATTTTGCTACAGATGGCTTAAAACCAGATTTGACCTTGTATTTTGATGTTGACACAGATGTGGCTCTTGAACGAATCATGAATAATCGAGCAGATGAAATCAATAGATTAGATTTGGAACGCGCAGAAATGCACCGCAAAGTACGTCAAGGTTATTTGGAAATTGTAGCCAAATCACCAGAACGTTTTGTGAAAATTGATGCGAGTCAACCCTTAAATCAAGTCATCTCTGATACACTTTCTGTCCTTAAAAATCGTTTTTCTAACGAATTTTAAATGAAAAAGAACAATTTGTGAAAAAAGTAAAATAAGTAAAACAAGCCGTGAAAAATTTAGAACATTATTTGTAAACTAAAGGTCAAAGAATGAATAAATTAACAGCTTTTGTATTTTAGGTTTAAAAGAGAGGTTCTTTTGTGGAATTAGCAGAGATTCAGCCCCAACTTTTTAAGCAATTTTCCAAAATTTTGCAAGGGGAAAAATTAAGCCATGCCTACTTGTTTTCAGGTGGTTTTGGCTCGTTTGAATTGGCAATCTGGCTGAGTCAGGCACTTTTTTGTCAAAGTCCGCAGAATCATTTGCCATGCGGGCATTGCCGCCCTTGTCGTTTGGTCGCTCAGCAAGAATTTACCGATTTGCATCTTGTTGAACCAGAAGGTCAGATGATTAAAACAGCTCAGATTCGTGAATTGACACAAGTTTTTAGCGAATCTGGCTATGAAGGAAAACAGCAAGTTGTGCTGATTCGAGATGCAGAAAAAATGCATCCCAACGCAGCCAATGCGCTCCTTAAATCAATTGAAGAACCAGAAACGCAAATCGTCGTTTTTCTGCTAACCAATAATGAAAATATGATTTTAGAAACGATTAAATCACGGACGCAAGTCATTCATTTTGCAAAAAATGTGTCTTATTTGCAAGGGTTTCTAGAGCAGAAAGGTTTATTAAAAACACAAGCCGAATTATTGGCACAAATTTGCCATTCGCCAGACGAAGCTTTGGAGATTGGCCAGCAAAATTGGTTCAATGAAGGATTACAAAAACTTCAACATTTGGTCAAATTGCTCCAAAAGTCAGGGGATGAAGCCTTTTTGTATTTACGAGAAGTGGTTGAACTTTTTGATGATAAAGAAAAGCAAAGCATTGCTTTTGAGTTACTTTTGCAGCTCTTTAATCAAGAAAAAATGAGTCCAGAAATCCTCAAAACTTTTCAAGCCATAAAAATGTGGAAAAGTAATGTGCGTTTTGAATCAAGTTTGAATTTTATCGTTCTATAAAGAATGAAAAAGCTCTCAAAGAAGTGGAAAATTTGCAAGAGAGCAGGAGAAGAAAATGATTTATGAAATTAAATTTGCCCATGGAGAGTCAAATATTTTTGCAGAAACAAGCGCGTCTTTCGACGTGCAAAGTAGCGTCATTCTTCGTTCGGAAAAAGGTCTTTTTTATGGAAAAGTGCTTCGAAAACTGACAGAAACTAATGGAATTGTGCCCAATTTTGAGATTTTAAGAGAGGCTTCGGCTGAGGATTTAGAGAAAATTTCAGCTTTGAAAAAATACTCAAGAGCGGCAAAGAAGCGCGTGCGTGAGCTGGTTGAGGTGCAAAACTTAGAGATGAAAATTGTTGATGTGGCTTATAGCTTTGATCAACAGCAACTTTTTATCTCATTTACTGCTGAAAATCGTGTTGATTTTCGCTTGCTGTTGCGGGAATTAGCGGTCGCTTTTCGGACACGAATTGAGTTGCGTCAGATTGGGCCACGTGATGCAGCGAAGGTTTCTGGCGGGATTGGGCCATGTGGACGTCCCTTGTGTTGCTCGGAATTTGTTTATGAATTTCCCAATGTTTCGATTAAAATGGCGAAAAACCAGAATTTATCCCTCAAGCAGAGCAAACTCAATGGCCTTTGTGGTCGTTTGATGTGCTGTTTAACTTATGAGGATCAATTTTATAGTGAGGCGCAGAAACGATTTCCCGATTTTGGAGAAACGGTCAACACCGTTGAGGGGCAAGGGCGAGTTATCGGACTCAATGTGCTTAATAATCGAGTCAAAATAAGATGTGGAGAATATAGCAAGGAGTTCGAACTTGCAGAAATTGAGGTAAAGCATGGCGGATAAATATGATATTTTTGAACAGTTGGGGGATTTAGAAAATACATTGACCACAACTTTGGCACAGGTTTCGGGAATTAGACAAGTGCTTGAAGCGTCCATTACGGAAAATGCCACATTACGCATGGAATTAGAAAAATTGCGTGAACGTTTGGCGGAATTTGAGAAAAAAGAAGTCAAAAAAGAAACCTTGAAAGATCAGCCGAATCCAAATTTGATTCAAATTTTTAATGAAGGTTTTCATGTTTGTCATCTACACTATGCGGAGCGCTTAGCAGAGGGTGAATCTTGCTTAGATTGTTTGGAGCTTTTGTATCGCTAATGGAAGAAATGACTTTTAATATTCAGCGCTCATTTAAGGGCGTAAAAACATCAGGAACGCTGTATTTGGTTCCAACTCCAATCGGAAATATGCAAGATATGACTTTGCGCTCTTTAGAGACTTTGAAAAATGTAGATTTGATTTGCTCTGAGGATACACGCAATACTTTGCGACTTTTGAATCATTTTGAAATCAAAGTGCCTCAAGAGTCTTTTCATGAGCATAATTCACAAGAAAAAATTCCAAAATTAGTGGAGTTTTTACGCTCAGGAAAATCGATTGCACAGGTTTCTGATGCGGGGATGCCGTCAATTTCGGATCCTGGGCATGATTTGGTTCTTGCAGCGATTGCGCAGCAAATTGATGTGGTTGCCCTTCCTGGTGCTTCAGCAGGGATTACGGCTTTGATTGCTTCAGGTTTAGTGGCGCAACCTCACATTTTTTATGGTTTTTTACCACGCAAAAAAGGGGAACAGCGCAAGTTTTTCACAAGTAAACTGGCCTACCCTGAAACACAAATTTTTTACGAAAGTCCTTTTCGAGTTGCTGACACATTGGCAAATATGCAAGAAGTCTACGGCGATCGTCCAGTGGTTTTGGTGCGTGAACTCACTAAAATCTACGAAGAATATCGTCGTGGAAAAATTTCGGAAGTCTTAGATTCTTTGACTGAGCAGCCCATCAAGGGCGAATGTTTAATCATTGTTGCTGGTGCTTGCGAAGACGTAGCGCTTATTGAGCAAGCAGAAAGTTCTCCTTTAGAAGCGGTGCAAAATCTGATTGCTACGGGAGCAAAGCCCAATGTTGCCATCAAACAAATTGCTAAAGAACGCGGCTTAAATCGTCAAGAACTTTATGCGCAATTTCATGAATTATAAAAAAACTGTCAGCAAATTTGCTGACGGTTTTTGTGTGGGCTGACGAAAATTTTCGTCAGTAAAATCTCTGTATTTTTAAGTTTTCGTCAGTAAATTCTCTACTGATGAAAAAAATTGTGAACTTTAGCAGTGACCGTCGACGTTTTCGTTGATCCACTGTTTTTTCTGGTCGTCAAAAATTCGCAAATGTGGGTCAGTTTGGACGAATTCAATGATTTCATCAGTGGTTAGTCCAGTTTTTTTGACTGCACTGCTGACGGTGACCACCTCCATTTTTTCAATCAATTGACGTAAAGTTTCAAATGAGTGATTCATTTTGCTCCTTTCTCTATTTTCAAAAATAAGAAAGCCTTTTCTTGATTATATCAAAAAAACCTTGTCTGCTCAACAGCGCAAGGTTTAGTGTTTTTTTAAAACGAGTAAATCCATGTGTTTTTGGCTCCATTTTTGAGGAGGCGCTGGCTAATGCGGATAGCATCTTTTTCGTTTTCAGCCAAAGCAACCATGACGCCGCCAAGTCCAGAACCCGTCAATTTGGCGCCCAAAGCTCCAGTATTACGAGCAATTTCAACCAAGCTATCCAGACGAGGATGAGAAACGCCGAGCGCTGTGAGGGCATCGTGTGCTCGATCCATAACCTTGCCAAATTCTTTGAGTTTGTCGGTCATCAAGAAAGCTTTGGATGCGGTCGCCAATTCACCAAGTTTGTCAAGGTGAGCTTGTGTATTTTCTTTTTCTTCGGCTAATTTTTCACGGACAATATTGATGGCTTGGCTAGTAAAACCATGGACACCGGTGTCTCCAATGACGATAAAACCGTGTAAATTAAGCTCAAAAGGCTCAATCGTACGATCTTTGACAAACCAAAGCGGATGTTCGGAATTCACTGTTGCGACATCAATTCCTGAAGATTTACCGTGTGTGATATTTTCAGAGAAATTAGCGTAAAAGAGCAGGTCTTTTTGTGAAAGCTCCGCCTCAAAAAAATCAAAGAAGGCGCGTGTAATTGCTGTGGCAAGAGAAGCTGAGGCTCCTAAGCCCCGTCCTTGCGGAATATTAGAATCAATTTCCAAAGAAAAAGGCATTTTTGATGAGTGGAATTTGGCAAGCAAACGCATAATCAACTGGCGAATTCCTTCAAATTCGTCTCCCATCAAGTCTAATCTTCGACGAAATTCATTATTTTCAACGTATTGACCATATTTTGAGGACGTGATGGTAACAGTGGTTTTGAGAATCGTAACCGGCAAAGCAATTGCTGGCTGACCATAGACAACGGAATGTTCTCCAATCAGGATTAGTTTGGAATGGGCAATTCCGACTCCCATTTTGTTGATTGTCATTTTTAACAGTTCTCCTGCTAGACTGATTTTGCTTTTATACTTCAGAGCAAAGCAAAAATCGTGATTAGCTTAAGTTCTTAGTTTGATATAGATTTCTGTGCTGATTTTTCCTGTATTGTCTGTGCGACAAAAACTTACTTGACAATTTTATAAAATTTCCTCTTGAAAATCAAGCTTTTGTTTCTATTTGTGCTGCCTATTGTATTTTTTGATATAATGAGAGCATGAAAAATATTGTCACTGCAAGGGCGCACACGAATATCGCCCTTATCAAATATTGGGGAAAAGCGGATTTGGCGCTCAATATCCCGACGACGAGTTCTTTATCAATGACTTTAGATCAATTTTATACGACAACTTCGGTTGCTTTTACGCAAGAGCCGAGTGATAGCTTGATTTTGAATGCTGAAGCGGTTGATGCGACACGAGTGGGTCAATTTTTAGAGATGATGCGTGGAAAATATGGTGATTTTCCCAAAATTGCGGTTCGGTCGGAAAATCATGTGCCGACAGCTGCTGGATTAGCTTCTAGCGCTTCGAGTTTTGCTGCTCTGACGGTTGCAATGTTTGGCCTTTTAGATTTGCCAAAAGACGAACAGGAGATGTCACGCCTTGCTAGACGCGGCTCTGGTTCAGCTTCACGCTCTATTTTTGGAAATTTTGCCGTTTGGAACAAAGGAGTGGATGATCAGTCGTCATTTGCAGAGTCCTTTCACAATGAAGACATCGGACTTTCAATGATTGTGGCTGAGATTTCAGCGGAGCAGAAAAAAATGTCTTCCACCAAAGGGATGCAATTGGCGCAAACTGCGCCGACCTATGCAGCATGGGTGGAAAAATCAGCCCACCAACTCGAAGAAATGAAAAAAGCCATTCTTCATGCAGACATTGAGAAGGTCGGTCTGATTGCCCAAGATAATGCTTTGGGAATGCATGAGCAAAATCGCCTCTGCCGTGAACCTTTTGATTATTTCACGGCTCAAACGCAAGCGGTTATTGACTTTGCTAAGACTTGTTACCGTCAAGGCTTGCTGGCCTTTGTGACGATTGATGCTGGGCCGAATGTAAAAATTATTACGGATCGTGCAAGTGAACGTCGCCTACTTGAAAAATTTCAAGCGGAATTTCCTGACTTAACTTTTGACGTGGCGCGAGCTGGAGGGGCTTATGAATATCTCTAAGCAGACAGTAAGTTGCAAGGTGCCAGGAAAACTCTTTTTCGCCGGAGAATATGCGGTCACCAAACCAGAACATTTGGCATTGATTACGACAATTGCTTCGGATTTTGAAGTGAACATTTCAGCGAGCAAGCAAAAATCAGTCTTGAAAACGAATGTAGGCTTGCCTGATTTTGAATTTTCACTGACGAAAATTGATTTTACTAAAGAAAATCCGTGGAATTTTGCGCTGACGGCTTTGCAAAAAACATTGACTGCTTCTCAAGAATGCGTCAGCAAAATCTCTGAGCAGTCGCTTGAGATTTGTTTGGAAATCCAAAGTCAAATGGGCTTTGGCGAGCAAAAAAAAGGATATGGTTCTAGTGCTTCGGTTGTGTGTGGGGTGGTTAATGCCGTCAATGCCTATTTTGATTTGCAACTTTCTTTGGAACAACGTTTTGAACTTGCAGCCGCAGCACATTTTGAGGTGCAGGGATCGGGGTCTATGGGAGACATTGCGGCAATCATGTATGGTGGATCGGTCTTCTATCAAAACCATTCGCGCATCATGCCTCTTGAAATCCCCTGGGCGACTTATGTTGTTCAGACTGGTAAAGCCGCAAAGACAGCTGAAAAATTGGAAATCGAACTAGCTGATGAATTCTACCAAAAATCAAACGAGTTGGTCATTGAAATCGCAACAGCCCTTGATATACAAGACTTTGAATTATTCAAAGAAAAGCTCTCACAAAATCAACTCTTGCTTTTGGAAAACATCCCTGCGGGCTATATGACCCCAAAATTGGCGCTTGCTTTGAATCTCATCAATACTTATCCAGAATTTGCTGGGAAAATTTCAGGCGCTGGCTTCGGTGAAAATGTGATTTTATTTGCCCAAAGTGAAGCACCTATCAAAGAACTTCAAGAAAAATTAGAAAATGAAGCAATCAGTCTTGAAAAATTTACGATTGCGCCCAAAAATAATTGAGAAATAAATGACAAAAAACGAAAAAGATATTCACCAACATCGCAAAGATGAACATCTCTCGCTCGCCTTGAAATATTGGCGAGAAGGCAAAAATCAGACAAGTGGTCTGACTTTTTCTGATTTGCGCTTGCTCCCTAATAGTTTGCCGGAACTTTCGGTGAATGAAGTCTCGCTCAAAACACAGTTTTTGGGTGAGGATTTTGCTTTTCCTTTTTATATTGAGGCAATGACGGGAGGAACAGCTCGCGCCGATCGTTTGAATGAACAACTGGCACACATTGCGAAAAATCAGCAGTTGGCACTCGCCGTTGGCTCACAGTCCATTGCTTTAAAATTTCCTGAATTGGCTTCGGGCTTTAAAAAAGTTCGAGAAATTCATCCCAATGGTTTTCTTTTTGCGAATCTTGGTGCTGGGCATGATTTGGAAAATGCTAAACGAGCGGTGGATATGATTGAAGCAAATGCTTTGGAACTGCATATCAATACAGCACAAGAATTGCCGATGGATGAGGGAGATCGCGCATTCTATTGGTTAGATAATATTCATGAGATTGCGAGTAAATTAGAAGTTCCAGTGGTTGTCAAAGAGGTAGGTTTTGGGATGGCTCAGAAAACCTTTAAACAACTCTCGCAAACAGCGGTAGCCGGCATCAATGTCGGCGGAGCTGGCGGGACAAATTTTGCTTGGATTGAGCGTAAGCGCAGTAAAAATGGTTTCAATGTGGATGATTTTGGCTTGTCTACCGTGGAAAGCCTATTTGAGGCAAAAGCTGCGGGAAATCAAAAGCAACTGGTTGCGACAGGCGGCATTTCAAAAGCGGAGGACATTTTTAAAAGTTTATGCTTAGGTGCTGATTTGGCAAGTTCTGCGGGCTTTATTTTATCCACTTTGATGCAAGAAAATGGGGCGGAAAAAGTGGAAGCGACATTGGCTCAGTGGAAAGCTGATTTGGCAAAATTTTTGGTTCTGACTGGCTGCCAAAATCGCTCAGAACTTGCTCAGGTTGAGTTTTTATATTCAGCAAATGCCTTGAATTTTTTGCAACAAAGACAAGGAAAAATTTACTGAGCAAATTATTTGGTAATGGCTCCTAAATCAACTATAATGAGAATAGGATTAAAAAAATAAATGAGTTCACCCCCGCAGAAGTGGTGAAAGAGAAAAGTTAGAAGCGCCACAGTGTGGAGCTCGAATTTTCCCTTTTTTCATCCCTTTATGGCAGTCTGGCTCACAGTTTAAAGGAGAACTATCATGGCATTTACATTACCCGAACTTCCCTACGCACACAATGCGCTTGAACCTTTCTTCGATGAAGCAACAATGCGTTTGCATCATGGGAAACATCATCAAACTTATGTAAACAATCTGAATGCAGCGATTGAAAAACACAATGAACTTGAAGATAAAAGTCTTGAAGAATTGTTGACGGACTTGTCAGCAGTTCCTGAAGACATTCGTACAGCAGTTCGCAACAACGGAGGCGGACATCTCAACCACAGTCAATTCTGGCTTTGGCTGCGCCCAAACACTGACGGTTCTGAAAACCACGCTGACGGTGAAATTGGGGATGCGATTGCTAAAGAATTTGGTAATTTTGAAGCCTTCAAAGCTGAGTTCAAAGCTGCAGCGACAGGCCGTTTTGGTTCAGGCTGGGCTTGGTTAGTTGTGGATGGCGACGGCAAATTGAAAGTTGTTTCTACACCAAACCAAGACAATCCAATCTCTGACGGTTTGGTTCCTGTTTTGGGACTTGACGTTTGGGAACACGCTTATTACCTCAAATACCATAATGTTCGTCCAGACTACATTGAAGCTTTCTTCAATCTTGTCAACTGGGATAAAGTTAATGAACTTTATGCTGACGTCAAATAAAACAATTAAGAGAAATTGCTGACGCGTTGTGTCAGCGATTTTTTTTTGACCAAAATGCTGACGAAAGTTGAAAAATAGATTTCGTCAGCATTTTCTCTGGAAAATTTTCTTAAAAATGAATACGCTTTTTCAAAAATAAGCCCAAAATCAAGGCAAAGAGCAGTTTCGCAAATGTTTATTTTCTGATATAATGGTAAAAAGTCCCTTCCATGATGGACAAATTTGCAAGTTCAATGAAAACCGCTCAATTTGCGAAATTTTTTAGCGGAAAAACTCAACAAACGAAAGAAAAAAATGAAATTTACAGACTTTAATTTTAAAGATTATATCAACGAAACTTTGGAAAACATCAACTTTAAAACACCTACGGAAGTGCAAGAAAAGCTGATTCCAATCGTGCTTTCAGGGCGTGATTTGGTGGGTGAATCTAAAACAGGTTCAGGAAAAACGCACACATTTTTACTGCCAATTTTCCAAAATATTGACCCAGAACTCAACGAAGTTCAAGCCCTCATCACCGCACCATCTCGTGAGCTTGCCACACAAATTTACAAAGCAGCGCAAGAATTTACAAAGGTAAACGATAAAATCCGGGTGTCTAACTTTGTCGGTGGGACGGACAAAGCGCGCCAAATCAAGAAACTTGAAGCAGCCCAACCCCATATCGTCATTGGTACGCCGGGACGAATTCACGATTTGGTCAAATCAAATGCCTTAGTTGTCTATACCGCAAAAACTTTTGTCGTGGACGAAGCGGACATGACGCTGGACATGGGCTTCTTGGCTGACGTTGACCAGATTGCTTCAAGCTTTGGTAAACGCGTGCAAATGCTCGTTTTCTCAGCAACGATTCCTCAAAAATTGCAACCCTTTTTGAAAAAATATTTGCATAATCCAGTGATGCAAAAAATTGCGAATAAGACAGTGATTTCAGATACCATCGAAAACTGGCTCGTTTCAACAAAAGGCAGCTCACACAACCAACTTTTGCTCCAATTGACCAAAGCTACAAATCCTTACATGGCCATGATTTTCGCCAATACCAAAGGACGTGTGGACGATATCCATCATTTCTTGACCAGCAATGGGTTGAAAGTGGCCAAAATTCATGGTGACGTGCCACCGCGCGAACGTAAACGAATCATGAACTCTATTAAAAATCTTGATTATCAATACGTTGTTGCGACAGATATCGCAGCACGTGGAATTGACATCGAAGGCGTTTCACACATCATCAATGACGAGATTCCAAAAGACTTGACTTTCTTTGTTCACCGTGTTGGACGTTCTGGACGTAACGGCTTGTCTGGCACAGCCATTACGCTTTACAGCCCTTCAGATGACTCAAGCATTCGCGAAATTGAAAAAATGGGCGTGACTTTCCAACCAAAAGCAGTCAAAGACGGCGAAATTGTGGACTCATACGACCGTGATCGCCGTGAAAAACGGACGAAAAAACAAGACGAAATTTCGTTAGCAACCCGTGGTGCTTTGGCCAAAGGTAAGAAAAAAGTAAAACCAGGCTACAAACGTGCCATCAAGTGGCAAATTGAAGAAGAAAACAAGAAAAATCGCCGTGCAGAGCGCAACAAAAACGCCCGCAAACAACGCGAATCTCGCAAACAAAGCTTCTAATCAGCACACCCCACCAAAGGAGCATTTTTCTCCCAGAGAAACTGCTGACGTAACTCCATTTCGTCACAAATTTCCAGAGAAACTGCTGACGTAACTCCATTTCGTCACAAATTTCCAGAGAAAATGCTGACGTAACTCCATTTCGTCACAAACAGCCAGAGAAATCACTGACGCAACTCCATTTCGTCAATAATTTTACATTTAATTAGAAGGATTATTATGTTTTTTCCAGAGCAAATCAGCAAACTCAATGAATTAGAAACGCTTGTTTTTGACTTTATCATCAAGTCCCCAGAGCAAGTTCAACAAATGACGATTCGTGATTTGGCGAGTCAAGCTCATGTTTCAACCTCGACGATTGTGCGCCTTTGTACCAAACTTGGCTTTGAAGGATGGGCAGATTTGAAATTCTACCTCAAAAGCCAAGCCAGAGAAAAAACGCCCGAAGAACAGCACTATGACAATATGCTGGAATTCAATATGTTCTTACGCCGCATGAATACAGACGTTTACCAAGCAAAACTCAACAAAGCAGCCCAAATGATTGCTCAAGCCGATTGCACCATTTTCCTAGGCCTTGGCACATCTGGCTCGCTTAGTGAATATGCGACCAAATATTTTGCCAATACCGGCCTGCGGAGCTTTGTCATTTCTGATCCCTTCCAAGCCGTTCAAGTCCAAGGCATGGGCAATATCGTTGCAGTCATTTTGTCTGTTTCAGGCGAAACCGAGCAAGTGGTCAATAAAGAGCTGGAATTCAAAGCAGGCGGAGCAAAAATCATTTCCATCACCAATAATGAAGACTGCTCCGTCGCCAAACTAGCAGATCACCACCTCTCCTACAACCTCATCAATGAATGGTCAAAACAGTATCCTCTGGGCAATCTGACCACCCAACTGCCCGTCCTAGCCCTGTTAGAAATCTTGGCGCACAAGTCAATTGAGTATTTCCTAGAAAATGAAAAATGATTTTTGTTTCAAAATGAGAAACAAATTATCAAAAAAGACCTTCAATCGAAGGTCTTTTTTGCTTCCTAAAATAAGAAAGCCCTAAAAATAAGGACTTAGCAGGTTTTTATTTATAAATCTTGTATTATTCAGTCATTTTAATGAAATAGATAACGCTTGCATTCTCTGAATGAAAACGTTATAATAATTCATATAGAAACGTTAAATTAGAAAACGTTAAGAAAAAGGAGAAAAATAAACATGGCAGAAAAAGTTATTGCACTTGCCTGTGCAGCAGGAATGTCAACATCACTCTTGGTATCAAAAATGCAAAAAGCAGCAGCAGATAATGGAAAAGATTACGAAATCTTTGCAAAATCAACAGCAGACATTGACAATATGCTTGCTGGTACAGGATCACCAAAACCAGACGTTTTGCTTTTAGGCCCACAAGTTGCCTTCATGAAAGGCGAAGTTGCTAAAAAAGCTGAAGCAGCTGGCGTTCCGATGGATGTGATCAAAATGCAAGACTACGGCATGATGCGTGGAGACAAAGTGCTCGCAGCAGCTGAACTCTTGATGAACTAATTTTAGAAATAACTGCACAAAATTGTGAAAGAGCGTAAGCTCTTTTACTATATAACAAATAAAGGAATATGTTTCAAACAAAGGAACAAAAGGGGAAAAATGAGCGATAAATACGAAAATCCAACAAGTGATGACTACATGAGCGTTGTAATGGGCATTATCATGAGCGGCGGAAACGCAAAAGGTTTGGCCTTCCAAGCCATTCAACAAGCAAAATCAGGTGATTTTGAAGCTGCACAAGCTTCATTGACTGAAGCTGGTGAACAACTCCGCGAAGCCCACGATGTCCAAACAGACCTCTTGACACGTCTTGCGCAAGGCGAAAAAATTGGTTGGAATCTCTATATGGTACACGCTCAAGACCACTTAATGAATGCAATTACCTTCAAAGATTTAGCCGTTGAACTTGTTGATCAAGAAAAACGTCTCCAAACTTTGGAAAATAAATAAACCGACCAAGAAAAAGTTGCGACAACGCAGCTTTTTTCACACCCCAATCAATTTCTTACAAGGAGGAGAAGATGAGCTTTTTTGGAAACGTTGATTTTCAAAAATTAACCTATACAGAAAGAGTAATCTACAACTATTTGCGAGATAATGTAGAGAAAATTCCACATTTGCACATCAGAGCAATCGCCCTCGAAGCCCATGTTGGAACCTCTTCAGTCATGCGGCTCGTTCATAAGATGGGCTATGACTCCTACACGGATTTCAAGGCCTATGTCAAAGAAAAAACAGCCCTTGAAGAAGTTAAACCAGCCAGCAGTTCACTCATTTCGCCTGACATTTTTTCCAAAGAAATCGAGCAACAACTGGCCGCATTAACAGGAAAGATTTTAGAGAGTGATAATGTCATTTTCACCGGAATTGGCTCAAGCGGTTTGATTTGTGACTATGCAGCAAGACGTCTCGCTGGTGTGGGAATTAACACTTTCTCTTTCAGTGACGTGACCTATCCTTTAGCCGCGAAATTACGCAATACCACGAATACCCTCGTGATTGCCCTCTCCATTTCGGGCGAAACCAATGAAATTATTGAAGTTTTAAATAATCTGCGCCCAAATAAAGATATTTATATTGCCAGCATTACCCCCAAGCGCAGCTCCACAATTGCTCAACTCAGTGATGTAGTACTGAGCTACCGAATCACCGAGCGCCGAATTAACACCCACTACGATCTGACCAGTCAGCTTCCAAGCGTTTATCTCGCAGAACGACTGACCGATTTGGTCTACGAATCAGCCGATTAAAGAAAGCCATTTGGCTTTCTTTTTTTGCTCAAAAAGCTGTACCAAAAGTACCAAAAACTTTCATTTGTAAAAGTAAAAATCATAACACAAAAGCAACAAAGATGACAACCAGTGATAAAAACCCTAGAATAAAGGCAAACATAAATGACAGAACTGGCACAAAACGTACCACTTCTGGTAAGAAACCTAATTTAAGAAAATGTTTAGTTTCCAAAGAAAACGGTTTCTTAGACGTGTATTTTCTGTTATAATAAAAATGTAGAAAAAAGGTGAGAGCGGTACCAAAACTACCGGCCTCATAAATAAAAAGGAGACTGTTCAAATGAACAATTTTATTCAAGACAAAATCATGCCTCCAATGATGAAATTTTTGAATACCCGTGCAGTCACGGCAATCAAAAATGGTATGATTTACCCTATTCCATTTATTATTGTTGGTTCAGTGTTCTTGATTCTTGGTCAGCTGCCATTCCAAGCAGGGCAAGACTTCATGAACAAAATCAAATTAGGGCCACTCTTCTTACAAATTAACAACGCGTCATTTGGGATCATGGCTTTGCTTGCCGTATTCGGTATTGCTTATGCTTGGGTACGTGATGCGGGGTACGAAGGGGTTCCTGCAGGTTTGACTGGTATTATTGTCCACATTTTGTTACAACCTGACACAGTTCACCAAGTAACAAGTGTTACTGACCCAGCAAAAACTTCAACAGCTTATCAAGTCGGTGGGGTCATTGACCGCGCTTGGCTTGGTGGTAAAGGGATGGTTCTTTCCATCATCGTTGGCCTTTTAGTCGGCTGGATTTACACAGGCTTTATGCGTCGTAACATCACTATCAAGATGCCAGAGCAAGTGCCAGCAAACGTTGCCGCATCATTCACAGCCCTTGTTCCTGCAGGTGCAATCATCACATTAGCCGGTGTGGTACACGGGATTACAACCATTGGTTTCAACACCACTTTCGTCGAACTCGTTTATAAATGGATTCAAACCCCGTTGCAACACGTTACAGACGGCCCTGTCGGTGTCTTCGTTATTGCCTTTATGCCCGTATTCATCTGGTGGTTTGGTGTTCACGGAGCTACTATCATCGGTGGTATCATGGGACCTTTGCTTCAAGCCAATGCTGCTGACAATGCCGCACTTAATAAAGCTGGACATCTTGACCTGGCTCATGGAGCTCACATCGTTACTCAATCCTTCATGGACCAATACTTGACAGTTACTGGTTCTGGTTTGACTATTGGTTTAGTAATCTTCCTCTTGATCGGTGCTAAATCCGTTCAAGGTAAAACTTTGGGTCGTATGGAAATTGGTCCTGCAATCTTTAACATCAATGAACCTATCCTCTTTGGTTTACCTATTGTATTGAACCCAGTGCTTGGTATTCCATTCATTCTCGCACCATTGATTTCTGGTATCTTGACTTACTTAGTCATTTGGCTCGGTATCATTCCACCGTTTAACGGTGCGGTTATTCCGTGGACAACGCCAGCAATTCTATCCGGTCTCTTGGTCGGCGGCTGGCAAGGTATGGTTTGGCAAATCCTCATGTTGTTAATGACGGTCGTTCTCTACTGGCCATTCGCTCGTGCCTACGACAAAATCTTGCTTAAAGAAGAAGCTGAAACAGAAGCCGAAATTGAAGCAACAAAATAAGTTAATTTTGATAAGCTCAAGTCTTCTTGAGCTTATCTTACTTAAAAATAGAAAATAGAAAATTCTAAAAATTACAAGGAGAAAATATGGCATTAAGAAAAGATTTCCTCTGGGGAGGAGCAGTCGCTGCACACCAACTTGAAGGAGGCTGGAATGCTGGTGGTAAAGGGCCATCAGTCGCAGATGTAATGACGGCTGGGAGTAACGGTGTAGAGCGGCGCATCACCGATGGCATTTTGCCAGGTGAAAATTATCCTAATCATGAAGCTATTGATTTTTATCACCGCTACAAAGAAGATGTGGCATTATTTGCCGAATTAGGTCTCAATTGTTTCCGTACCTCCATTGCTTGGACACGTATTTTCCCAAATGGGGACGAAGAAGAGCCAAATGAAGAAGGTTTGCAGTTTTATGATGACCTCTTTGACGAATGCCTTAAAAATGGTATCGAGCCTGTGATTACACTTTCACACTTCGAGCTACCCTATCATCTGGTCACAGAGTATGGCGGTTTTGCGAACCGTAAACTCATTGGCTTTTTTGTGAAGTTTGCCGAAACGGTTTTTAAACGCTATAAAAATAAAGTCAAATACTGGATGACTTTTAATGAAATCAACAACCAAGCGAATTTCTTACGTGATTTTGCTCCTTTTACTAACTCAGGCTTGAAATTCCCAGCTGATGCAACGGCTTATGACCGTGAAAAATTGATGTATCAAGCGGCTCATTATGAGCTTGTTGCCAGTGCCCAAGCGGTCAAAATCGGTCACCAAATCAATCCAGATTTTCAAATTGGTTCAATGATTGCCATGTGCCCAATTTACCCTCAAAGTTCACGTCCAACAGATATTATGGCGGCTCAAGTGGCCATGCAACGACGTTATTGGTTTAGTGATGTGCATACGCGTGGTCATTACCCTGCCTATTTGGAAAGTTACTTTGAGCGTAAAGCTTTTAATCTCGATCGTACAGCACAAGATTTAGCTGATTTGGCTGAAGGATGTGTTGATTATATCGGCTTTAGCTACTATATGAGTTTTGCCATCAAAGATCAAAAAATTAGAGCAAAAGAAGAAGGGCCAGCGTCAGGACATGGCACAAACTTGCCTACTTACAAGGATGAAGAACTTGGCGCACCAACTTTTGACTATATTGAAGATCGAGATTTGGTCAGAAATGAGTTTGTTCCAGCATCAGAGTGGGGTTGGCAAATCGACCCTCTGGGCTTACGTTATTCCCTCAATTGGTTTAGTGAGCGCTATGATAACATTCCGCTGATGATTGTAGAAAATGGTTTTGGAGCTGTTGATGAAGTAGAAGAAGATGGCTCGATTCACGATCAATATCGGATTGATTATCTCAAGGCTCATATCCAAGCAATGGAAGATGCTGTAACTTATGACGGCGTTAATCTCTTGGGCTATACACCTTGGGGCTTTATTGACCTTGTCTCTGCTGGCACGGGCGAAATGAAGAAACGTTATGGCTTTATCTATGTGGATAAAGATAATGAGGGCAATGGAACACTGGCTCGCTCGAAGAAAGATTCATTTGCTTGGTATCAAAAAGTCATTGCTTCAAATGGGGCAGATCTTTGATTAGCCTTAAAGGATAATTTTCAAACAAATTAGAGATTTTGTCCATTAACTAAGACACGAAAGTGTCTTTTTGTTTTTGTTAAGGTGTAATATAAAAATCAATACTAAATACAAAGTTTTCCATAGAATACAGATGTGTATTCTATGGATTTATGGCATAAAATGAACGATTTTTTAGCTGAAAATGTTGTCTTAAATGCTATTTTGCTGTAAAAAAAGTTGTGAAGCTGAAAAAAATCAAGCTTGTGCTTAGTAGCTCTTTTTGACATCTTGGGTCATTTTGCTAAAATTAGATTATCAAAAAGAACGTTAATCGTCGGAAAGGAAAATAGATGCAAGCAAAATTTAAAGGGCAACTCGTTGAAGTTTGGAAAATTTGTCATCAACCGATTCATGAAAAATGGGTTCAAGAGGCTTTTGATAAGTCCCATATTTCTTGGAACGAGTGGAATAAGAACGTCTTGAATTTTGAAGCAGGTTCGGACGATTTGGCGTTGGTGGGAGATTTTTTAGTCCAGAAAGAAGCTGGAAAATTTTACGTGGTTTCTAAGGAAAATATTCAACGGGATTTGGAATTCATTACATCGGAAGTCCCCAAAATTCATTTGAAGACATGGAATACAAATGAGCAATGGAAATCTGATGAAAGTTACAAGGAAGGGTGAAGGCTTGAAAGAATTGATTTTGTTTGGATGTCAAAAAAGCTTTATGAGAAGTGTGAGTTTATGCTTGCTATAAAATTGATTTTTCGCTATAATGGTTAATGTTATGGCGGCGTAGTGAAGTGGTAACACATGGCTCTGCAAAAGCTTAATCGTCGGTTCAAATCCGACCGTCGCCTTATACTTTCGATATTTAAAACTACTTGAGAGGGTAGTTTTTTTCTTTTTTTGAAAAATGAAAATTTTGCGAACTTTGGACTTTGTGGTGTGATGTGTCGCACTTTTTTGTGTTAAAATAGGACTATGAATATCGAGTCAAAAATCAAAGCATTAACGGAATTACTTAATCAATATGCTTATGAATATTATACGTTGGACACACCATCTGTTGAGGATAGTGAGTATGATCGTCTTTATCATGAATTGGTCAAGCTGGAACAAGAAAATCCCCAGTTGATCAGAGCAGATTCACCAACCCACCGAACTGGGAATGTCGTCTTGGACGGTTTTGTGAAATTTCAACATCCTTATAACTTGTACAGTTTGGGGGATGTTTTTTCGCGTGAAGAATTAGTGATTTGGGAGGAAAAAATTCGTAAAGAATTGAAGAATCCTGAGTATATTTGTGAATTAAAAATTGATGGTTTGTCTTTATCACTTTATTATGAGAATGGTGTGCTAATGACAGCGGCAACGCGGGGTAATGGCTCCATTGGTGAGAATATCACGGAAAATGTGAAACGCATCAAGGATGTGCCTTTGAAACTCCGTGATGCGATAGATATCGTGGTTCGTGGAGAGGCTTATTTGCCACGGAAAAATTTTGCTAAGTTAAATGCTGAGCGAGAGCTTGAGGGGGTTGCGGCTTTTGCTAACCCACGTAATGCGGCGGCAGGGACTTTACGTCAGTTGGATACGAAGGTGGTGGCCAAACGTGGCTTAGCGACTTTCTTATATCAAGAGGCTAGTCCAGCAACAAATGATACGCAAGAAGAAGTATTAGAATATCTTGAGGATTTGGGCTTTCAGGTCAATTCTGTGCGAAAATTTGCGCGTAATATGGACGAAATCTGGGCTTTTATCGAAGAAGCAACGGCTTTGCGTGATGAATTGCCCTATGACATCGATGGGGTTGTTATCAAGGTTAATAATCTCTCAGAACAAGAAGAGTTGGGCTTTACGGTTAAGGCGCCTCGGTGGGCAATTGCTTATAAATTTCCTGCGGAGGAGGCTCAAACAGAGCTTTTGTCGGTCGATTGGACGGTGGGACGTACGGGTGTTGTGACCCCCACAGCAAATATGGTTCCTGTTCTTTTGGCACAAACAAAAGTGTCGCGTGCGACTTTGCATAATGTGGACTACATCAAGGAAAAAGATATTCGTTTGGGCGATCAGGTCTTGATTTACAAGGCGGGAGATATTATTCCCAAAGTTGGTCGAGTCTTGGTGGATAAGCGAACGAAAGAGTTGCCACCGCTGGAAATTCCGACGCTTTGTCCAGAATGTGGTTCGGATTTGGTGCATTTTGAAGATGAGGTGGCTTTGCGTTGTGTGAATCCCTTGTGTCCTGCTCAGATGCGGGAAAAATTGATTCATTTTGCTAGTCGTGGAGCGATGAATATTGTTGGCTTGGGGCCAGCGGTGATTGCGCAACTTTTTGATAAGCGGTTAGTGGCTGATGTGGCTGATTTATATCAGTTGACGGTGGATAAATTGCTGACGCTAGATAAAGTCAAAGAAACGTCAGCGCAAAAAATGGTGGCTGCCATTGCCAAGAGTCGAGAAAATTCGGCAGAAAAATTACTTTTTGGCTTGGGAATTCGTCATGTAGGAAGTAAGGCAGCGAAGTTGCTGTTGGAACGTTTTGGTGATTTGCGTCAGCTGGCACAGGCAAAAGAAGAAGAAATTGCAGAAATCCCGTCACTTGGTGGGGTGATTGCAACGGCTCTGGTGACTTATTTTGAAACGGATGGCGCAAAGATTTTGCTTGATGAGTTGGAAGAAGCAGGCGTCAATTTTGCTTATCTGGGTGTGGTGAATTCGCATGGTTTATTAGCAGGCAAAACGGTTGTTTTGACAGGGAAATTGACCACCTTAACTCGTGCGCAAGCCAAGGAAAAATTAGAAAGTTTGGGCGCCAACGTCTCGGGTTCAGTTTCTAAAAAAACAGATTTGGTTGTTGCCGGCGAGGAAGCAGGAAGCAAATTGACCAAAGCACAAGATTTGGGCATCGAAATTTGGTCAGAGCAAGATTTGCTTAATTTATAAGTTTTTGGGCAACAGAGAAATTGCTGACGTCACTTTTGGTCAGAGAAAATGCTGACGAAAAGTTTAACTCGGAATAAAATGAAGTGATGATTTCTATTGAGAACTAAAGAATAGGGGATGAGGGTGACAAAATGGTGAAAAAAAGAAAACGGGCACGTTTGATTTATAATCCAAGCAGTGGTCAAGAGTTGATGAAGAAAAATGTGGCTGATGTGCTGGATCGTTTGGAAGCGTTCGGTTATGAAGCGTCGGCTTTTCAGACAACGCCTCAAGAGCATTCAGCGCAAAATGAAGCAAGCCGTGCCACACAAGAGGAGTTTGATTTGATTGTGGCTGCCGGAGGCGATGGGACAATCAATGAAGTGGTTAACGGAATTGCGCCTCATAAAAAGCGGCCAAAATTAGCGATTATTCCTGCAGGGACAACGAATGATTTTGCTCGAGCGCTCAAAATCCCTCGCAATAATCCGCTGGCTGCTGCCGAAATCATTGGCAAAAAACAGACTTTGCAGATTGATGTCGGAAAAGCAACAACAAGTGATGATAAGAGTAAATATTTTATCAACATTGCCGCTGGTGGGGCACTGACGGAACTGACTTATAGCGTTCCTTCTAACTTAAAGACCACGTTTGGTTATCTTGCTTATCTCTCTAAAGGTGCTGAATTACTGCCACGGGTGAAAAAAGAAGATGTGCGGATTTATCATGACCACGGGACATTTGAAGGAAAAATTTCGATGTTTTTCGTTGCCCTGACCAACTCGGTGGGTGGTTTTGAAAAAATTGCACCAGATGCAAAGCTTGATGATGGTTTGTTTACTTTGATTTTGGTGAAGACAGATAAACTTTTTGAACTTATCGCGCTTTTGGCTATGGTTGCTAATGGCTCTGGAAAGCACATCACGGATCCTAATGTTGAATATATCAAATCCAGCTCAATCGAGATTGAACCTGTGGCCAATAAGAACGAAACCCTCATCAATCTTGACGGGGAGTTCGGGGGCAAGGCTCCTGTAAAATTTGATAATCTGAAAAATCATATTCAAATGTTTGTCAATCTTGATGAAATCAACGGGGCAAATTATATTGGTGAAGAAGATTCGCTTGCTTTGGAAGCAATGGCGCACAAATTTGCGCAAGAAGCGGGGCGAATTTCCACAGAAGAATAAGAAATTACCAGCCTTTTGGCTGGTCATTTTTTTGTGAAAGGTTGAAAATTTGTGCAAGATGTTCATTTTTTTTGGGCAGCTTTGTTCTTGAAGGACGAAAGCGCTTGCGGTAGAATGGATTTATCATAAAAATGAACTGAGGAGAAAAAATGACAACACTTAGCTTGGAAAAAATTTATAAAAAATATCCCAATGCGACACAATATGCAGTTGAAGATTTCAACATTGACATCAAAGATAAGGAATTTATCGTCTTCGTTGGCCCTTCTGGTTGTGGGAAATCAACGACTTTGCGCATGGTTGCGGGGCTTGAAGATATTACTGAAGGCGAATTTAAGATTGATGGCAAAGTCATGAATGACGTAGCGCCAAAAGACCGCGATATCGCCATGGTTTTCCAAAACTATGCCCTCTATCCGCACATGACTGTTTTTGATAACATGGCTTTTGGGCTGAAGTTGCGTAAATTCAAAAAAGATGAAATCAAACGCCGTGTTGAAGAAGCTGCTGCAATTTTGGGCTTGTCTGATCTTCTTGATCGTAAACCAGCTGACCTGTCTGGTGGTCAACGTCAACGTGTGGCGATGGGACGTGCGATTGTCCGTGATGCCAAGGTCTTTCTGATGGATGAACCTTTATCAAACTTGGACGCCAAGTTGCGTGTGTCTATGCGTACTGAAATTGCCAAAATCCACCGTCGTATCGGTGCGACAACCATCTACGTTACCCACGACCAAACCGAAGCCATGACTTTGGCTGACCGGATTGTTATCATGTCTTCTTCACCAAATGCGGATAAGACAGGGACTGTTGGACGCGTTGAACAAATCGGTAGCCCACAAGAACTTTACAATGAACCTGCTAATAAATTTGTTGCAGGCTTTATCGGAAGTCCGGCGATGAATTTCTTTAATGTCAAAGTGACCAATGGCAAATTGACCAATAATGAAGGCTTTGACATGGATCTTCCTGAAGGCAAGGCAAAATTACTTAAAGAGCAAGGCTACGAAGGCAAAGAACTGATTCTTGGAATCCGTCCAGAAGATATTCAAGCGAGCAATTTGGCTCAACAAGCTTACCCTAATCAAACGGTTGAAGCTGAGGTTGTCGTTTCTGAATTACTCGGTGCCGAAACAATGCTATACTTGAAAACAGGCTCTACTGAATTTGTCTCTCGTGTTGAAGCGCGTGATTTCCGCGAACCAGGCGAAAAAATTGTGTTGGCTTTAAATCTAAGCAAAGCCCATTTCTTTGATGCAACAACTGAAAAACGCATCACAGATTAAAATGATTCATGCTTTTCCTCTGAAAGTTTCCGTCACATGGTTGGCGGAAACTTTTTTGCTTACCAAAATTTCGTCAGCAAAATCTCTGGTGTTTCTGTGCCGAAATAAATTTCGTCAGCAAAATCTCTGCTGATAAGCCGATGTAAAAGATAGTTGACACTCTACCTGCTCAACATTTTAAGTTTAAAATGCTAAAATGGGTTTAGTCAAAATTTTAAAATGAAAGCTCTTGGAAATCGGGCAAAATTTGCCGCGTGCAAGCAATGACACCGTTTGTGACGTTAAAATTTATCAAATAATTGCTTTCTTAAAAAGGTTTGAAAAAAATGAAAAAAACAATGGACGGAAACATGGCGGCAGCACATATTGCTTACGCCTTTTCAGAAATTGCTGTGATTTACCCAATTACGCCAAGTTCACCTATGGCCGACTACACCGATGCTTGGTCAGTCGCTGGACGCAAGAATATTTGGGGACAAACGTTAAAAATCACAGAAATGCAATCAGAAGCCGGTGCAGCAGGTGCCATGCACGGTGTTCTCAAAACAGGTGGCCTCGCAACGACCTACACTGCTTCACAGGGCCTCCTTTTAATGTTGCCCAATATGTATAAAATGGCGGGCGAGCTTTTACCCTCTGTTATTCACGTGGCAGCGCGCGCTGTGGCGGCTGGTGCGCTCAATATTTTTGGCGACCAATCTGACGTCATGTCGGCGCGCTCGACAGGTTTTGCCATGCTGGCGGAGTCTAGTGTGCAAGAGGTCATGGATTTGTCAGCTGTTGCGCATTTAGCGACCTTAGAAGCCTCTGTTCCCTTTTTAAATTTCTTCGATGGTTTTCGGACGTCCCATGAAATTCAAAAAATCGATGTGATCGATTATCAGGACTTGGCGCCGATGGTCAATCAAGAAAAATTAGCCGAATTTCGGGCGCGTGCTATGAACCCTGAGCATCCGACGGTTTCTGGAACCAATCAAAATTCCGATCTTTATTTTCAACAACGTGAAACGGTCAATCGCTATTATGATGCACTCCCAGCCATTGTCCAAAAATACATGGGTAAAATCAATGCGTTGCGTGGTACTGCTTATGATTTGGTCAATTATTATGGGGCAGCTGATGCTACAGAAATCATTGTTTCTATGGGCTCAGTAGCTGGAACGATTGAGCAAACCGTGGATTATTTGAATGGGCAAGGGCGCAAAGTCGGCTTTTTGAACATTCGTCTCTATCGTCCATTTCCGCTGGAAAATTTCCTAGAAAAATTGCCAAATACCGTCCAATCGGTGGCCGTTTTAGACCGAACCAAAGAATCTGGCTCTAACGGCGAACCTCTTTTCTTAGATGTCCAATCAGCCCTCTTTGACCACAGCGTGAAAGTTATCGGAGGTCGCTATGGTATCGGTGGCAAAGATACACGTCCTGAGCATATTGTGGCGGTTTTTGATGAGCTTTTAAAAGCAAAATCAAAACGAATTTTCACCATTGGGATTGATGATGACGTGACTAATTTGTCATTGAATGCACCAGAAGTCTTAGATTTGACCCCTGCGGACACTTTCCAGGCAAAATTCTGGGGCTTTGGTTCAGATGGAACGGTTGGTGCCAACAAAGCCGCCATTAAAATCATTGGTGACCATACGGACAAATACGTTCAAGCCGCTTTTGAATACGATTCTAAAAAATCTGGTGGTTTGACCATTTCGCATTTGCGTTTTGGCGACTCGCCAATCAAATCGGAATATATGACAGCAACATTGGACTTTGTGGCTTGTCATAATACGACTTATGTGCGCAAGTATGATTTGACCAAGCGTTTGAAAGCTGGTGGAACCCTTTTGCTCAATACCTCGTGGGATGATGAGCGTTTGGCCAAAAATCTTCCTGCTGCACTTAAACGCTATATTGGTGAGAATAAGATCAGATTTTATACGATTGACGCGGTGAAAATTGCCAGAAAGACAGGATTAGACCGTCGAATCAATACGATTATGCAAGTCGCTTTCTTCAAATTGGCAAATGTCATGCCTTTTGATGAAGCATACGAAATCTTGAAAAAAGACGCGCAAAAATATGCGAAAAAATCACCAACAATTGTCAAGCAAAATTTGGCAGCAATGGAAGAAGCTCTGAGTGGACTTCACGAAGTGAAAGTTCCTGAAGATTGGGCACAAACGAAAGAAGCCTCCCTGAAGCCTCTCGAGGCGACATCAGCACGCAAAAAATATGTTTTTGAGATTGTCAATAAAACCAACGCATTTGAGGGGGATGAACTTTCGGTGCAAGATTTAGTCGCTAATGGAATGACGTTTGGTGAAGCGCCACTAGGGACGGCAGCAGTCGAAAAACGCGGCATTGCGCTGGAAGTTCCCGAATGGAACGCAGCGGCTTGTATCCAATGTAACGAATGTGCCTTTGTCTGCCCTCATGCAGCCATTCGACCATTTCTTGCTGATGAAGATGAGTGGAACACAGCTCCAGAAGGCTTCCATGTCATGGATTACAAAGCTTCTGACGGCTTAAAATATCGGATTCAAGTCTCGGTGGAAGATTGTACAGGCTGTGGACTTTGTGTCGAAGCTTGTCCGAAAAAAGGCGATGCACTCAAAATGGTTCCTTACGAAGGACAACAAGAACAAGCGGTCAACTGGGCATTTGCTCAAACGCTGAAAACAAAAGCAAATCCCGCCCGTCAAGGAACGATTGTTGGTACACAATTTGAAAAGCCGCTCTTTGAGTTTTCGGGGGCTTGTTCAGGATGTGGAGAAACGCCATATATCAAGCTTTTGACGCAGATGTTTGGAGAGCGCATGATGATTTCTAACGCCACTGGCTGCTCGGCCATCTATGGCGGAACCCAAGCGACACCTTATGCGACAAATGAAGCGGGCGAAGGGCCTGCTTGGTCAAATTCACTTTTTGAAGATAATGCAGAGTACGGTTACGGAATGTGGCTGGCTTCACAAACCCGTCGACAAACATTAGCCAGCCAAGTTTTGGCGGCTATGCCTGAGATGTCTCCAGACTTGCAAGCCTTGGCTCAAGATTGGGTTGCCCATCTGGACGATTCTCAAGGAACGCGAGCGCGTGCTGAGAAATTAAAGGCGCTTCTTGCGACTGAACAACACCATTCACCTAAATTACAGGCTATTTATCACCAAAAAGACCAGTTGGTCAAACCAACCCAATGGATTTTTGGTGGAGACGGTTGGGCTTATGATATTGGTTTTGGTGGGCTGGATCATGTGGTGGCTTCTGGGGCTGATGTCAATATTTTGATTATGGATAATGAAGTCTACGCTAACACGGGAGGTCAAGTTTCCAAGGCGACTCCGGCTTCTGCCATTGCCCAATTTGCAGCAGGCGGAAAAGGGGGGGCCAAGAAGGATTTGGGCGCTATGCTCATGACTTATGACAACGTCTATGTGGCGCAGATTGCCTCTGGTGCCAACATGATGCAAACCATCAAAGCCTTTGACGAAGCGGAAAAACACCAAGGGCCGTCTGTAATCATTGCTTACACGCCATGTATTTCACACGGGCTTTATGAAGGGATGCAAGCGTCACTGGATGAGGCTAAAGAAGCCGTAAATTCTGGTTATTGGCAACTCTACCGCTACAATCCTGCTCTTGAAGAAGTGGGTAAAAACCCGATGGTACTTGATTTTAAAAAGCCTGATTTTACTCAAGTGCGTCCATTCTTGCTCAAGCAAGCCCGTTTTGGTAATCTTTTGAAAATCAATGCTGAACAAGCTGAAAGGCTGTATGCTAAGGCGGCTGCGGATGCACGTAAACGTTTTGTGCGCTACGCACGCTTGTCGGGAGATTTAGATAAATTTATGGCTAAAGAAGCCAAAGCACTGGCTAAAAAGGCTGGGGAAAATCTAGAAGCTCCAAAAGAAGCAGTCGTTCGGGAGAAAAAAGTACGAACGGTTGACCCTGAACGTGAAGCCAGACGCGCTGCTCGCCGCGCCGAACGTGAAGCAAAAAAAGTAAAATAAAACAAAAAATCTCGTCAGTTGGCGAGATTTTTGCCAGAGAAAATGCTGACGTAAATTTCCGTCAGTAAATTGGTCGGCTCAAAAGACTTTCGTCAGCATTTTGGCAGTAAATCAGCAGTTCTCTTAAAATTTTGATATAATTAAACTAATAATTACGAAAAGGAGGGAGAATATTGACGGATTTTAATCAATTTTTTAACCCTGAATTTTGGCAAAAAATTTTTGAACTGAATCAATCTCCCTTGCGACTTGCAGTTGCGGCTTTGGATTTGGCAATTGTTAGCTTTTTCCTCTATCAAGCCATTCGCTTTGTTCAAGGAACTAAACTGATGACATTGGTTCGCGGAGTCATTATCTTTGTTTTCATCCGAATCATTGCGGGTTTGATTGGTCTGACGACGGTGGAATGGCTACTCAATCAGGTCATTACTTACGGGGTGATCGCGGGAGTCATCATTTTCCAGCCCGAAATCAGACGTGCGCTGGAAGGCTTGGGGCGGACAACAACCTTGTTTACACCGACGAAAAAGGGCAGTTTGGATGGGCATATTTCGGCTTATGAAAAATCATTTGCTTATATGTCTGAGCGAAAAATTGGTGCTTTAATCGCAATTGAGCAGGGACAAAACCTCAATGAATTTGTCAGCAGCGGCATTCGCTTGGATGCCGATATCACGAGCGAGTTAATTATCAATATTTTTATCCCGAACACGCCTTTGCATGACGGGGCTGTGATTGTGCAGGGAAATAAAATTGCGGTGACAAGTGCATATTTGCCGCTGACCGAAAAGTCGGGAATTTCAAAGCAATTTGGAACGCGCCACCGGGCAGCAATTGGACTTTCAGAAGTTTCGGATGCGCTGATTTTAGTGGTTTCTGAGGAGACGGGTGGCATTTCAATTGCCCACAATGGTGAATTTTTCGCTGATATTTCTAAAGAAAGATTCCACGATATTTTGTCAGAGATTTTATTGCCAAAAATCACCAAAGCAGGCAGATCAGCAGGATTTTTAAGACGAAAAAGAGAGACGGAGGACGAAAATGGGAAATAAGTTTTTCAACTCACGACTTTTCTATGTTTTAGCTTCAGTTTTCTTTGCAATTATCCTCTTTTTCAATGCGAATGCCACTTCAATTCGCAATGAGACGGGAAATAATTCGGCGGGCGAGGTCTATACAGCGACCATTAACAACGTTCCGATTGAGCTGAAATATGACACGACCAATTATTTTGTGAGTGGTTATACGAGTACAGCAACGGTTCATTTATCAGGTTATAACCGTTTATCGATTACAAATGAAGAAAATGTGGACACACGTAAATTTTATTTGAGTATGGATTTGAGTAAATATAAGGTGGGTAAAGTTGATGTTCCTGTCCGGATTGAATCCCTGCCAAGTGCTGTGACGGCAACGATTTCGCCGAAAACAATGAACGTGACCATTGAGAAAAAGGCCTCTGAAGAGTTCGAGGTTACACCAAAAGTTGATCCGACGCAGCTGCCGACAGGCTTCACCATTGCCACACAATCGGTCAATGATCAGACGGTTAAAGTGACAGCAGGTAAGGAGAGCATCACGCAAATAGCGGCGATTGTAGCCGCGTTGCCGAGTGATGTGACGCTGACTGATAACTACGCAGGGACAGTGACCTTGCACGCGGTAGATAGCACGGGTAAAATTTTGCCGGCACAAATCTCACCAGCAACGACGCATCTCAAAGTGTTAGTCAACAAATTGACCAAAAAAGTGCCGATTGAGTTGAAAACGACGGGAACTTTGGACAAGTCCCTTTCAGAAATGAAAACGAAACTTTCAGCGGATACGGTCACTATTTCTGGCGAAGAAAGCAGTTTGGATGCCATTACAAAAATTCCGGCAAACATTAGTGTCACAGGTGTGACCAAGGAAACCAAAGTCAAAGTTCCTTTGAGTGCAAGCGGCGTGACCCTTGACCCCAAAGAGATTGAAGTCACTTTGATTCCGGTCAAAAAATAATAAGAGAACGAGAAAATTTACTGACGCAACTGCAATTTTGGCGTCAGTGACAGAGAAATTACTGACGCAACTGCAATTTTGGCGTCAGTGACAGAGAAATTACTGACGCAAATCAAAAAGCGGTAGAAAAAACGCTGACGTAATTTTCTCACACCAAAAGACCCAGCGCGGTCAAAAAAATAAGCAACAAGAAAAATGGAGATAAAAAAATGGGTAAATATTTTGGAACAGACGGTGTTCGTGGTGAAGCAAATGTGGAGTTAACGCCAGAAATGGCCTTCAAATTGGGACGTTTTGGTGGCTACGTGCTGAGCCAACATGAAACAAAAACACCGAAAGTTTATGTCGCACGCGACACGCGCATTTCAGGTCAGATGCTGGCATCAAGCTTGATTGCGGGACTTTTATCCGTGGGTATCGAAGTTTATAATCTGGGTGTTATTGCAACGCCTGGTGTTGCTTATTTGGTCAAGAAAGATGGAGCATCAGCTGGAGTTATGATTTCAGCTAGCCACAACCCTGCTTTGGATAATGGCATCAAGTTCTTCGGTGGTGACGGCTACAAACTTGAAGATGAAAAAGAGTTGGAAATCGAAGCTTTGATTGATGCAACGGAGGACAAATTGCCACGCCCATCCGCTGTTGGTTTAGGAATGTTGCACGATTACACTGAAGGTGTTCGTAAATATCAAGCCTTCCTCAAAACGACTGCCGAAGGCGATTTCTCAGGCTACAAAGTCGTTTTAGACACGGCAAATGGTGCTGCTCATACCTCTGCGCGTGCTGTTTTTGCTGATTTGGACGCTGAAATTACCGTCATCGGTGAAAATCCAGATGGTCTCAATATCAATGTGAATGTCGGCTCAACTCACCCTGAGCAAATGGCGCAAAAAGTGCTGGAAACGCAAAGTGATCTGGGACTTGCCTTTGATGGTGACGCTGACCGTCTGATTGCAGTAGATGAAAAGGGTCAAATCGTTGACGGGGACAAAATCATGTTCATCGTCGGCAAGTATCTGCTCAATCAAGGAAAATTGGCGCAAGATACCCTCGTCACAACCGTTATGTCCAACTTAGGCTTCCACTTGGCACTCGAAGAAGCGGGAATCAATTCAGTGATTACAGCCGTTGGTGACCGTTATGTTGTCGAAGAAATGAAGAAGAATAACTACAATTTTGGTGGTGAACAATCTGGACATATGATTTTCTTAGATTACAATACAACAGGTGACGGGCAACTTTCAGCCATTCAACTGTTGAAAGTCATGCGTGAAACTGGCAAAACACTCTCAGAATTGGCCAGTGAAGTGACCATTTATCCCCAAAAATTGGTGAACGTACGGGTTAAAGACAATGCTGCGAAAAAATCAGCAATGGACGTGCCAGCCATCCAAGAGATCATCGCCCAAATGGAAACTGCGATGAACGGTAAAGGGCGTATCCTCGTCCGTCCTTCAGGCACAGAGCCACTCTTGCGCGTCATGGCTGAAGCACCAACTCACGAAGAAGTTGACCATGTCGTTGACAGCATCGTCGCTGTCGTTGAACAAGAAATCGGTGTTAAATAAGAAAATCAAGCAAAAAAATGCTGACGAAATTCCGTCAGCATTTTTTCTATGTTCCAACTCATTGCGTCAGCAAAATCTCTAGCGCTTCTGCGCCGAAATGAATTCCGTCAGCAAAATCTCTGTCACACACCAGTATTTCAGCGTTTTTGCCGTCTCGCAAATTCCGTAAAACGAAAACGATCCACTTGGTGACGCGACTCAGTGTATTGGAAAAGCGTGTTATCAGCCAAATAAACATGAGATTTGACAGACACAACATGGCGATCACTAGGATTCAAATCCAGCAAATCAAAATCTTCCTCACTGGCAAAATCAATCGTAATCTCTTTTTTAGCATAAGCAATATCAAGTCCCAGCACTCCTTCCAGATATTCATAAGTAGATGCCTTCGCATGATTGATATCAAGCATTCCCGCTTCTCTTTTCAAGAAAAAATCGCGATCCAAAATCGAAAATTTACCGTCCACCTTGCGCCGGCGCAAGATATGAAGCGCCAGCTCATTTTCAGGAAATCCCGTAATTTTTGCCAGCTCAGCCGTCACCTCAAGCTCTCCAAAAATAATCACTTCCGTTTCACTCGTGAATCCCATTGACGCCTGCAATTCCTTATATGAAGTCAAGCCCGAAATCGGAAAAAGTAATTTTTCATGAGAAATGACAATGCTGCCCAAGCCATGCCTGCGTTGAATCAAGCCATTTTCCTCCAAAATTTTAAGGGCCTGACGCACCGTAGAACGACTCGCCTCATACTGCTCAGCCAGTTCATTTTCACTCGGCAACATCTCATTGACCGGATAGCTATCATCAAAAATTTTGCGTTCTAAATCCTGTAAAATTATCTCGTATTTTTTCATATTCCTATTTTATCACAAAAAAAAGTGTTAACGCTTGCTGAAAACGCGTTCATGTGTTACAATGGTCTTGTTAACTTGTACGTACAACTTAAAAATGTAAGGAGAATCTAATGTTTGGACGAGGAAAGAAAAAAGAACTTCAGGACGACAAGGCGCTGTACAACCCAGTTCTTGGCGAAGTCATAGCAATTTCGGAAGTCAAAGATCCCGTGTTTTCTAAGAAAATGATGGGCGATGGCTTTGCCATTGAACCAACAGGCTCTAAAATTTTTGCTCCTGTTGCGAGCAAAATAACAATTGCTCAAGGCCATGCGTTTGGTTTCACCCGTGCAGACGGGCTGGAAGTTCTGCTTCACATCGGCATTGACACGGTATCACTCAATGGTGCTCCCTTCAAACTCAAAGCCAAAGTTGGCGACATCGTCAACGGCGGAGATGAAATTGCTACCGTTGATTTTGCCCAAATCAAAGCCGCTGGCCTCGAAAAAACAACCATGATTATCTTTACCAATGGTGCAGAAAAAGGCCTTGATTTTTCAGTCAATTACGGTTCAGCACAAGCTACCGAAAAAATTGGCGTCGCTACGATTGACTAATCAGCCCTATTCTACATAATATCCCCCATCTAACGATAAAACGCTTCATTTTCAAAAAAATGAAACAAGGAGAACTTATGGCAAATTATTCCCAACTTGCAACAGAGATTATCGCAAATGTCGGCGGTAGCGAAAATATCACCAAAGTCATTCACTGTATCACGCGCTTACGTTTTACCCTGAAGGACAAAGATAAAGCTGATACTGCGGCAATCGAAGCCCTCCCAGGTGTCGCTGGCGCCGTATATAATGCCAATCTGAACCAATACCAAGTCATCATTGGACAAGCTGTCGAAGACGTCTACGATGAAGTCGTTGCCCAATTAGGCGACGGTGTGACTGATTCTGAGGCCACCGCAAATGCCCTAGCTGAAACAGGGGGGCAAAAAACTGGTTCAAAAAATTCAATCATTCGTGCCTTTCAAGTGATTATTGGTACGATTACAGGCTCGATGATTCCAATCATCGGACTTTTGGCAGCGGGTGGGATGCTTAATGGACTTTTAAACATCTTTGTTAAAGGAAACCAATTGATTGAAGTGATTGACCCCGCAAGTTCAACTTATGTCATCATCTCAACCTTGGCCATGACTCCTTTCTATTTTCTTCCTGTGCTGGTCGGATTCTCAGCCGCTAAGCAATTAGCGCCTAAAGATAATTCCCTCCAATTTATCGCCGCAGCAGTGGGTGGCTTTATGATTAACCCAGGACTTACCAAGTTGGTCAACCCAACTATTTCAGGAACAAAAGTCATCCCAGCGCCTGATGCTGTTGCCCATGCTCTTGGCGTAACCTTTAACACCAGCTACTTTGGCATTCCTGTGGCGCTACCAAATTATGCCTACACGATTTTCCCAATTATTGTGGCCGTGGCGATTGCCAAACCACTCAATGCATGGTTGAAAAAAGTGTTGCCACTTGCTTTGCGCCCAATCTTCCAACCGATGATTACTTTCTTTATCACCGCATCTATCGTTTTGCTCCTCGTCGGCCCAGTTATTTCAACACTCTCATCTGGTTTGTCCTTCTTGATTGACCATATCCTCTCGCTCAATCTGGGAATTGCAAGTATCATCGTCGGTGGACTTTACCAATGCTTGGTAATCTTTGGTTTGCACTGGTTGGTTGTGCCCCTCATCTCTCAAGAACTTGCGGCAACAGGTGCCAGCTCACTCAACATGATTGTATCTTTCACAATGCTTGCTCAAGGTGTTGGGGCTTTGACCGTCTTCTTCAAATCTAAAAAAGCAGACCTCAAAGGACTCGCCGCTCCAGCAGCAATTTCCGCATTTTGTGGCGTTACAGAGCCAGCAATGTACGGCATTAACTTGAAATATATGCGGGTCTTTATCATGAGTTCAATCGGGGCAGCCATTGGGGCAGGTGTCGCTGGATTTGGTGGTTTAGAAATGTTTGGTTTCTCAGGTTCATTGATTGGCTTTCCAAACTTTATCTCTAACCCCTTGACGCACCAAGCTCCAGCAGGCAATCTAATGCTCTTTTGGATTGCAACAGTAGTCTGTGCAGTTGCGACCTTCCTTCTCGTCTGGTTCTTTGGTTACAAAGATACAGATGAAATAGGTGCAGGTCTAGAAAAGAAAAATGTCTTTAAAGACGCTGTAAATTAAACACTAAAACTCTATTTGGGAGTCAGAGTTGAGAGATTCTGGCTCCTTTATGATAAGAGAAAGGGGAAGTCATGACAGAAAAAGACTGGTCGATCCGATACGACAAGCTTGAAAAAGGGAAACGTTCATATGCTCAAGAAACTTTGATGACACTGGGTAATGGTTATCTGGGCTGGCGTGGTGCGCCAGTGTGGGCAACCTTTTCAGAAGATCATTATCCAGGACTTTATGTTGCGGGTGTATTCAATAAAACCACAACGCAAGTAGCGGGACACGCGGTTGAAAATGAGGATATGGTTAATCTGCCTAATCCTCAGCTCTTCAAATTTTATGTGGATGATGAGTGGGTTGACTTCACGCTGGCACAAACGCGCCAAAGTCAGATTGATTTTAAAAATGGTTTGCAAATTGACCAGTACACTGTGGCACTTGCTAAAGGCAGCTTGACGCTTGTCACGACTAAGTTTGTAGACCCTCATAACTTCCATTGCTTGGGGATTATTGGTGAGCTTGTTGCTGATTTTTCAGCAAAATTACGGATTGAAAGTCTAGTTGATGGCAGTCTGCTCAATCAAAATGTGGAACGTTATCGTGCTTTTGATAGTAAAGAGTTTAATGTCACTGAGATTTCACAAGGGCGCTTGAGCGCAAGGACACGAACGACGGCTATTGACATTGCTGTTGCCGTCAAGACAAGAATCAATGGTCTTGATTTTACTTATCAACCAGCTGGAAATCCTGAACTTTTGCTTGAAGTTGCTGAGATTGACCTCCATAAAAACCACGAACTGCAGTTTGATAAAAAAATTGTCGTGGCGACATCTTATGAGCAGGAAAATCCGGCGCAATTTGTGGAAAAAGAGCTTGCGAAGTGCTCGCTTGATACAATCCAAGAAAATAATGCTTTGTATTGGCAAAACGTGTGGGCGGATGGGGATATCATTCTCAAATCTCCTGATGCGGATTTGCAGCGCATGATAAGGATGAATATTTTCCATATTCGGCAGGCAGCGCAACATGGAGCCAACCAATTTTTGGACGCTTCTGTTGGTTCACGGGCTTTGACGGGCGAAGGTTATCGAGGGCATATTTTTTGGGATGAACTCTTTGTTTTACCCTACTATGCGGCGAATGAAGCAGCAACAGCACGAGATTTATTGCGTTATCGGATTAAACGCTTGGCTGCTGCTAAAGAAAATGCCAAAGTGGACAATGAAGTGGGCGCGATGTTTCCGTGGCAATCTGGTTTAACGGGTGATGAGCAGGCACAATTTGTCCATCTGAACACGGTCAATAATGAATGGGAACCCGACCATAGTCGGCGACAACGTCATGTTAGCTTAGCGATTACTTATAATCTCTGGATTTATCTTCAAGTGACAGATGATGTGAGTATTCTTTCTGAGGGCGGTTTGGATTTGCTTTTAGAAACGACCAGATTTTGGCTGAATAAGGCAAAGTTGGGCAGTGACGAACGGTATCACATCGCTGGTGTCATGGGACCTGATGAATATCATGAAGCCTATCCTGGGAAAGAGGGAGGCATTGCCGATAATGCCTATACCAATCTGATGGTGTGTTGGCAGTTAAATTGGTTGCTAGAGCTTGCACAAGCTGGTTTTGCAGTGCCAGAAGATTTACTGACTCAAGCCAAAAAAGTGCGTACAAAATTATATTTAGAGATTGATGAAAAAGGCGTAATTGCTCAGTATGCGGGCTATTTTGACCTTAAAGAAGTTGATTTCTCGGCTTATAAAGCTAAATATGGCGACATTCACCGAATTGACCGTTTGATGAAGGCTGAGGGAATTTCGCCAGATGAGTATCAAGTGGCTAAGCAGGCGGATTTACTGATGATCATCTACAATCTAGGGGTGCAAAAGACACAAGATTTGGTGGCACAGCTAGGTTATAGCTTGCCTAAGCAATGGCTGAAAGCAAATCGAGACTATTATTTGGCCCGCACAGTGCATGGTTCTACGACATCACGTCCAGTTTTTGCGGGGATTGATGTTACGCTAGGAGCACTTGATGAGGCGGTGGAATTTTTGACGACTGCAATTGGCAGTGATTACTATGATATTCAAGGTGGGACAACGGCTGAAGGGATTCATCTCGGCGTTATGGGTGAAACTTTGGAAGTTATTCAAAATGAATTTGCTGGTTTGAGCTTGCGCACAGGTGAATTTGTCATTGCCCCAAAGCTGCCTGAAGCTTGGACGGAACTTGCTTTTACACAAATTTTTAAAGGCGTGAAAGTCAACATCAGGCTTGCTGCTGGGAAATTAACCTTGAAGGCGTCAGCAGACTTGCCTGTGACAGTATACGGCAAAAGTGTACAATTATCAGCTGGAAAAACTGCCGACTTTGCTCTGGAATAAGGAGTAGGCAGCTAGAGAAAATGCTGACGTAAATTATTTTCGAGAATCAGCGTAGAGAAAATGCTGACGTAAATGTCAGTGCAAAAAGGAGAGAAAAAAGAATGTTTAAAGCAGTGTTATTTGATCTTGACGGAGTTATCACAGACACAGCAGAGTACCATTTTCGAGCATGGCAAGCACTTGCCAAAGAGTTGGACATCGTTGGCCTTGATCGAGAATTTAATGAGCAACTCAAAGGCGTTTCGCGTGAAGATTCATTGAAAAAAATCTTGGCGCTCGGCCATAAAAAAGTATCAGACAGTGAATTTGCCGAGCTTGCCAAACGTAAAAATGACAATTACGTCAAGATGATTCAGGACGTTTCACCTGCTGATGTTTACCCGGGTATTTTGCAACTGCTCGAAGATTTGCGAGCAAATGATGTGAAAATTGCCTTGGCGTCTGCTTCTAAAAATGGCCCATTTTTGTTGGAAAGAATGCAATTAACGTCATATTTTGATGCCATCGCTGACCCAGCAGAAGTCGCCGCCTCTAAACCCGCACCAGATATTTTTATTGCGGCTGCTCATGCGGTTGATGTTGATCCTTCGCAAGCCATCGGGTTAGAGGATTCCCAAGCAGGGATTCAAGCCATTAAGGACTCGGGAGCTTTGCCAATTGGTGTTGGACGTCCTGAAGATTTGGGCAAGGACATCGTTGTTGTGCCTGATACCTCTCATTACACCTTTGATTTTTTGAACCAAGTCTGGCAAGATTCACAAAGATAAAAAAGCTCCAAACGGAGTTTTTTTTTACGTGAGACAAGGAGTGAAAAACTTATATCCGTTAAAATTTACTAAAGCCGCCGATGCCTTGGTGCTCAGCCTTGGAGCAAAGCCTGATGTGGAGAAATTCGACTTTTGGGACAGTAACTTCATGCTATTTTAAGGAAAATATTATAAAATCTAGTGTATGAAGAAAAAGTTTTATGTCCTGACCAGCCTGTTACTTTTAAGTATGGCTGCGCCAGTTTACGCTGAAAGCACATCAGGAAGTTCTGCAACTGCAGCATCTGCCCAAAGCGGTCAGTCAACGGCTGCTTCAAATACACCAGCAGAAAGTTCCACGCCAAACAGCTCAACCAACACAAGTCATTCACAAGATTCACAAACGACAGCGAACAGTTCGTCAGCTAGCCAGACACCAAGCAGCACGACGGCACAAGCTGAAAATGATTCAACCTCTTCAACCACGCAAAGCCAGCCTGCACAAGCACCTGCGGCAAATTCGAATAACAGTCAAAATCAGGCTCCTTCCAGTGACAAAGCGACTAGCAACTCGACCACGATTATTAACGAAACCGTCAATAACAACGGAAAAAACACCAACACCTTGTTGGTTGTTCTCAGTAGCCTCTCCGCTTTGGTAACCATTACTGGAGGATTGACGGCACTTATCCGTCATTTCCGTAAAAAAAGCAAAAGTGTTAAAAAAGCACCAAAAAAATCAAAGCGCTCCGCAAAAAAATCCTCAGGGCATTCTGAGACTCAGCAGCCGGCGGCAGCTTCACAAAGTAATTCACAAGACGTCATAGTTTCACAAACTTTAGAAACTGCGCCATTTTCTCAACCAACTCCTGAAGAGATTGATGCAAATCCCTCCGAACAATTGAGCGAAACACAGCAGTTGAACAAAGAGGCAGACGAACTCTTGAAACACTACAAAAAGCAAACTGATTTTCGGCGACGTAGAAGATAAATAAACCAGAAATTGCCACATCATAAAAAAGCCACTTAATAAGTGGTTTTTTTATGCCTTTACAGCACCATCAGAGAAACTTAAGAAGTGGGATATGCTATAATAGTTTTATGAAATTTAACGAAGAAGAAATGCTAAAATTTGCCGAAAAATTGGGGCGTCAGCTTGAAGCTCAAGACGTCATTGTGCTGACGGGTGAGCTGGGTGCTGGAAAAACAACATTTACCAAAGGTTTGGCGCTCGGTTTAGACATTCATCAGATGGTCAAAAGCCCGACTTACACGATTGTTCGGAGCTTAGAAAATGGGCGTCTGCCTCTTTATCACATGGATGTTTACCGCATTGGCGACGATCCCGACAGTTTTGACCTCGACGATTACCTTTTTGGTGAGGGTGTCTCCGTCATTGAGTGGGGCGAAATGCTCGGTGCTGACTTGCCAGAACACTATTTGGAAGTGATTTTTGACAAATATTCACCAGATTTAGTAGATGACAATGAACGTGAAATCATCTTGAAAGCTCACGGGCAAAGATATGAACAACTCATCCAATCCTTGGCCTAATCCGTCAGTAAAAACTCAGAGAAAATACTGACGAAAAGTAAAAAAATTTACGTCAGCAAAAAAGTCACACTAAAAAGTGTTCAAATTGGCTTTTTATGTTGTGAAAAGTCAGAATTTTGATATAATGCTAATATGAAGCTTTGGAAAAAAATAATCCTTATGTTAGGAAGCATTATTTTAGTATCGGTGATTGCCGTGGGCGGTTATACCATGACCGTTTTAAACAGCACCACATCGGCTCTAAAAACGACTTTTACTAACGCCGGAAATAAAGAGACAAAACAAGTTATTCAGCAAACAAAACCTTTGACGATTTTGCTTATGGGTGTTGATACTGGCGGCGCAGATCGCGGAACAGCTGATTCGTGGAACGGAAATTCTGATTCACAAATTCTGATGACACTCAACCCTGAAACAAAAACGACAACCATGGTTTCACTCGAACGTGACACAATGACGAACATTTTGGACAGTGATGGAAATGTCGTTTCCACAGAAAAAATGAACGCCGCTTATCCTTTAGGCTACAATTCAGGTAAATCCGCAGACGGTTTAGAAAATGCCGTGAGTTATGCCATGAAAACAATTGAAGGCCAGACAGGGATTAAGATTGACAGCTTTGTCACCGTCAATTTTGACGGTTTGGTCAATATGGTCAACAATGTTGGCGGGATTGACATTAACAATACCACAGGTCAAACCCTTTATATTTCTGACACAGAACCTTCTTATACAGCGAAAGTGCCACCAGGAAAACAGCACATCAATGGGGATCAAGCCTTGGTTTACACGCGTGACCGCCACCATTTGCCAAATGGTGACTATGGACGGGCCGCACACCAGCGTGAAGTCATTGCTGCTTTGATGAAAAAAATTCTAGCGCTAGACAATATCACACGCTATAACAAATTTTTGACTGAAGCGTCCAAAGATTTCCGTACAAATATTCCCATTAGTACCTCAACGATTACCTCTTTTCTAGGTTACAAAGATTGTTTTGATAAGGTTGTTTCCATTCAATATCAAGGTGTTGGAGATATGGTGAATGGCGTTTCTTACCAATTTATGCCTGAAAAACTTTATTTGGCCATGCAAAATGCAATGCGTAAATCACTTGGCGAAGACACTATCACCACATTGCCAGAGAGTTTAATCACCTACGAAACACAGTTTGGATCGTATTCGACACCATTTTACTATATGCCTTCAGCCACAGTAACGACTAAAGGTAAATCAACCGTTTATGGTATTGACACCTCAGGCACTCTTGTTACGCTTGATTCGACTAATTCTAACAAGTACGTTTCAACAAGTGGAGGCTCGGTTTCTGATGCTGATTCAGCAGCTGACACCACGCAGGACTCAAGCAATTCAACAGCCTCTGATAGTTCTGATGCGACCTCTACTTATAGTAATTCGAATGAGAGCAGTTACGGAGGTACGGACAGTACTTATTCAGACAGTAATTCAACCTACAATGCACCAAGCACAGACAGTAATACCTATGGCTACACAGGCCAATGATTGAAAAAAGAATAAGAATATGATAAACTGGTTTCTGTTAGGTACTTAAAAAGTTTAGTCCTGACAGAAACACATGGTCCGATAGCTCAGCTGGATAGAGCATTCGCCTTCTAAGCGAACGGTCGAGGGTTCGAATCCCCCTCGGATCATAGGTGCCAAACCTAACCTTGCCTTCGTAGCAAGGTTTTTTTGTTGCTTTTTTATCGACTTGTGCCAAATTTGTGCCAAATCACTTTTTGTTTATTTCATTAAATATTTTCTTTATATTTTCGTTATCTTTTTCCTCGAGTTCTTTTAAGATATGAGAATATACGGACATTGTCACGTTCAAGCTGCTATGTCCTAGCCTTTTAGAAACATATAGAATATTTATCCCTTTATAAAGCATTGTAGAAGCGTGTGTATGCCTTAAACCATGGCAAGTAATTGTTTTTTCAAATCCCAATTTTTCACATAGTTGTTTTAGTTGTTTGTTGGCAGCGTTATTTGTGATTAAGCCATTCTTTGCATTATAAAATACAAAGGGGTGTTCTCGCTCGATTTCGAGCTGTCTCAAGAGTTTTTCTTGTTGCTCCTTATAATTTGCCATGATTTGCAAAGTAGAGCTGTCAACGGCTAAAAATCGCACTGACTGGTCGTTCTTAGTTGGAGCAAAGTTATTCTTGTAAACATCCCAAGTTCTTTTCACATTTATCTGACCTTTTTCAAAATCAACATTATCCCATGTCAAGCCTAAAAGCTCACTGAATCTCATGCCCGTCATGGCAGCAATATATATCAAAAACGGCGAAGAGTAAATAGGATCTATTTTTTGTTTAGCTAACGCAATCAATTTTGTGAAATCTTTAAAATCTAAATATTTTAATTCAGCGCTTTTTGAACCTTTTCCTCCTTTAGAAATAGCTCCTTTTGTAAAATCATTTTTTATAATAAAATCATCAAGTAAATTTTCTAAACTTGCTCTTACATGAACATTGATTTGTTTTACAGATGAATCGGAATGTACCTTAGCAAATTCATTTAACATCTCTTGATATTTCACACGATTCATTGTTTTAATAGTTGCTGTTGAGAAGTGCTTTTTTAGAACAGATAATGTGTAAAGATATTTTCGGTATGTTCCGTCCGATACTTTCCCTTTTTTAAATATTTCTATCCATTGCTTGAAATGGTCAGTGAGTAAAATATCTTGACTGACAGTGTAAAACCCCTTGGCTAGATTTGCTTCAATTTCACCAGCTTCTGAAATCGCATCGGCCTTTTTGGGAAAACCGCTCTTTCTAAGTTTTTTATATTTGCCGTCAGTATCTTTGTAAGATATTTCGTATTGCCAGACTTTACCTCGTTTAATATATCTTGCCATTGTTGATTTTTATACCTCATTTCTGTTAAAATGGTATAATAAAAACCTTCCTGATTGGAATGTTTTATTATATATCTAGTTTAAAGTCGCCCCTCGTCGCCAAACTTGGGCGGCTTTTTATTTATTATGAATTAAATTTAGATTTGCTTGTTATTTGTCCTGTAGCTTTATCATATTGGATAGTGATACTTTGAGTCTCACCTTTAGTCCATGAGATAGAAGTCCAATTTGCTAGTACAGTTGTTTGATCTCCAACACTTGATTCTGAAGTAGTATCTGGTTTACCAACTTTTGCTTCAATTTCAGCAAAAGGAGTACCGCCAGAATAAGCTATGGTTCCATCATCGTTAAAGTTAGTTTTTGCAGATACCACAGAATCATAAATTTCTTGTGTCCATCCTGATTTTGGTTTTTCAGAAGAACTAGAAGAAGTTTTGGCTTGGCTAGAAGATTTAGATGTTGCAGTAGACTTAGAATCTGATGAATCTTTATCTTTGTCTTTTCCGCCTCCTCCAATTGCGCTACCTATAACAGCTACTACGATTACTACAACAATCCAGAACCAAATTCTTTTATAAATTGGTTTTTTAGCTTTAGGAGTTTTTCCATTTTTCATAAGTTTATATTTCCTAACCTAGCTTTTAACGAGGTTCAAGATGTTGCTCGTATTTTTTATTTAAATAACTTCATGATATTCAGCAGTATACTCTTCAATAACTGATTCGCATATCCACTTAAGTTTATTATTGAGTTCATACGCATCCATGAACTGACTGATATTAATTTCATTTGGTTCTGGTGCAAAATCCCATTTAGAAAGCCATTCATTGAATCTGTGAACTACCATGAATCTGTCTGCTTGCGCCTCTTGCTTACTCCCAAACATTTTAGAATGGCAATTATAATGAGTGTGTCCACAATAACAGTGGCCTAATTCATGAAGAATAACGTTTTCTTGTTCTATTATCGTCAAATCATCTCTGATATAGATAATATTATATTCAGGAAGATACAATCCCTTAATATCATCAATTAATACAACTTCATTTTCTGATGGAATAAAATATATAATTTCAGCACCAAGCTCTCGAGAAAGCTCTCTAAGTTTACTCATAAATCGCCTTTATCAATTTTCTCTTTAAGAGTATTTTTCAACAAACGTTTGAAGAATTCTTTATCATTGTCGTTAAGCTGACCGCCGCCATAGGCGCTGGCTTTACTTATTTGTTCTTCAAGATATTCATCGCTTAGACGATAATCTTCTATTTGTTTAACTTTATTTTGCTCATCTTGTTCTTTTAATTGAATTTTTGCAGTATCTAAGACTACTTTTTGTCTTGGTTCTTCAAGTTGTGAACTAATTTTATTTATTTCGGATAGAGTTGTAGAAAGGTCAGAAGCACCATACATTAATGTCTCAGGATCAGTATTGAATAGATTGACCATTTTATCAAAATCTTCAACCATGGGACTTCTAACCCCTTTTATCCATTTCGAAATAGCTGACTCAGATTTTCCTAGCTTTTCGCCAAACTCTTTCATCGTCCAACTATTCTCTTTTCTGAAATAATCTATCATTTCAGGTAGTCGTATTTTTTTCATACACTAATTATAGTACAAACAACAAAACTTGTCAATTTGGAAAGTTTTAACTTGACAAATTGGACAGTTAAGGTTATAATTAACTCATAAAGTCAAACAAGCGAACAAACATGGAGCATTCAGTACGGCAGACGGAACAGGCTTAAATGACGGTACACGACGTATCCACCGCGACGTAAGTAGCAAGTTTGGCAAATAAAAAGCCCCATAGGGGCGGAAAGGAGCCAGTATGGCAGAGAAAAAAACTTATGAGCCACTAGATGAGTTATTAGACTCTTCAGGAATGAAGTATAAAGTTATCGCAAAAAAAATTAACGTTCCCTATACAACATTTTATAAGTGGCGTATCAACCCATCTAGAATAGATGCTGTTTCAGCAGCGAACATTGCAGAGGTTATTGGAGTAGATTTAACCGATGTTATTTTCGTGCTGAAAAATTTTAATCAAAAACTTGACAAATTGGCTAGTTAGAAAGGCGAAATATGAATAAATTACAAAATTTCACTAATGGAATTTTCAACCTTGACGTTAAAGTTGATGGAGAGAATATTTTATTTAGTGCAGAACAAGCCGCAAAGGCTATGGGTATTACTCAAGTAAAAAATGGAAAAGAATATGTTAAGTGGGAACGAGTAAATAGTTATCTGCCAAATTCCCCAGAAGTGGGGAAAGGGTCGTTTATCAGTGAACCTATGGTTTACAAACTTGCATTCAAAGCAAACAATGCTGTATCTGAAAAATTCACAGATTGGCTGGCTGTTGAAGTACTCCCGACAATCCGCAAGCACGGAGCGTATATGACGGATGCAAAGCTTGAAGAAGTACTGCTTAATCCAGATACACTCATTAACCTTGCTACACAGCTAAAAGAGGAACGACAAGCACGACTTGGACTTGAGAAAGAAAATAGCCAGTTGAATCTAGAACTTGCTGCAGCTACTGAAAAAACAACTTACCTTGATTTAATCCTTGAAAGCCCTGATGATATTCTAATTACTCAGATTGCACAAGATTATGGATTTAGTGCTGTGAAATTCAATCGAATTTTAAACGAGTTGCGTATTCAACGAAAAGTTAATAAGCAATGGGTACTGTACTCAAGATATATGGGTAAAGGTTACATTGGCAGTCGAACTCAAAACTATGTAGATAGTAAAGGTCAAGAGAGAACTTCAATTACTACTACATGGAAGCAAAAAGGGCGCAAGTTCCTATATGAAACACTCAAAAAACATGGTTATTTACCTCTTGTAGAACAAGATGACTTAGCCAGCTAGAAAGGAAAACACATGGAACAAACACTTGAAGTACAAGCGACTATTTCAGTTTTAATTCCAGAAGATAAGATTCTTGTAGATAAAGTTGAATATCAAGAGCTTAAAGAAAAAGACTTTGACGGTTGGGTAGGATTAGATGTTTTTGTAGAAAAATCCAATCGTTCAAGGACGACTATAAAGAATCTGCTAAATCGACCGGAGATGATAAAAATGTTATCCATCGAAAACGGCGGTTGGGTGTTTTATCCGCCAGAAGCAGGCAAATGGTCATTCCGATACAAAGGGATGATGGAATTTATTAACAATGAATTTTATCAGAAATTTAATGGAGGGAGTGCTTCATGACGTTTCTTATTGTAAATCCAGATACTGGAGAAATTCTTGATAAAAAATTTCTTGTATTAAAAGACGATATAAGAAATTTTAAAATCAAAGCCAAACGACTTAACGCGGTTGTCCGCTAGAAAATAGAAAAGATGAGCATAAATTTTGAAGAAATAGAATCAATTGTTGTAGAAACAGATGAAAAAAACTCCATAACCATTGCGACAATCACTGCAGATACAGTGAAACCAGAGCAAGGTTATAGAGTTAGAATTAAGCCTAAAATTAAAAATTAGCCTTTAGGCGGAAATGGATCATTGCCATAGCTGTTACGTTCACGGATTCGTCCGTTACGGCCGTGGATAAACATTTCAGAGTTTTGATTTTGAGAAATCTGAATTGCTTTGTTAATAGCTTCGGCTTGAGTTCTGAAGTTTGCAGTAGCTTTAGAGTTTCCTGCTCCTTTAACATTCCAACCACCGTTACTATCTGGGACAACATGTTGATTTTTACCTGGCATATAGTCTCCTTTCATTAATATTTTGAAAGCCAGGAGGATGTTAGTTGGTATTAACGGGTTTGTCCTGAATTTCATTAACTATATTATACTGCTACAAATTATTTTAGTTAACTTAAAACACTATATATAGCGTTTAATTATATAAAAAATAAGAAAGGGGTACTAAATGTTGTGGTCTAAGATAAAAAATAAACTTGATGAAAAAAACATGACTGAGTATCAACTTGGAAAAATAACAGGGCTCGGTCCACAACAAATTCATCAACTTAAAAAAAGAAACTCTGAAAATCCACGCTGGTTAACGATGATAAAAATAGCCGATGCGCTAGACATCAGCTTAGATGAATTTAGAGAGAAAGGAAAATAAAATGCAAACAATAATCAGAAACGGGCGAGAAGTCCGGTTGATCCCCACACCATTTGGTCATAAACTCCAAGAGGTAGAGGTTGATTATAAATCACTTTACGAACAAGCAGTAGCACAAGGCGCTCGATTTTCGCAAGAACACGCTGAAGCTTGTGCCCAGGTGCGCTATTGGTACCAACGTGCAATGGAGAACGAAACTTATCGTGAAGCGTGGGAACAAGACCATAAGCTTGACCGCTTTGAGTTTATTACAAATACAAAATAAAAAAGCCCGCACTGGAATGCGGACTAAATCTAGTAGATAAGGAAATTATAACATAAATGGAAAATACATTAAACAACAAATATGAATTAACCGATGATACAATCACACGATTTGGTGTCACGATGCGTCGAGTTAAAGCGCTCAAGAGTTTTGGAAGTGTAGAAAAAGGAGATGTTGGCGGATATATCGAGGATATCAAGAACTTGTCGGTCTATGGTGATGCTTGGGTCTATGGTGATGCTTGGGTCTATGGTAATGCTCAGGTCTATGGTGATGCTCGGGTCTATGGTGATGCTTGGGTCTCTGGTGATGCTCAGGTCTATGGTGATGCTCGGGTCTATGGTGATGCTTGGGTCTATGGTAATGCTCAGGTCTATGGTGATGCTTGGGTCTATTGTGATGCTCAGGTCTATGGTGATGCTCGGGTCTATGGTGATGCTCAGGTCTATGGTGATGCTTGGGTCTATGGTGATGCTTGGGTCTCTGGTGATGCTCAGGTCTATGGTGATGCTCGGGTCTATGGTGATGCTTGGGTCTATGGTAATGCTCAGGTCTATGGTGATGCTTGGGTCTATTGTGATGCTGATTACATTGTTTTTAAAAATAACTGGTCGTCTGGGCGTTACTTCACTTGGACAAAATCAAATGATATGTGGGTAGTCGATTGCTTCTATGGGACAGGAAGAGAGCTAATCGAAAAAGCCTACAAAGACAGCGAAAGCAGCGGTAAGCATTATGAGGCTTATGTTAATTTCGTTGAAACGTTGAAAGGATTGAGTGAAAAACATGACTGAAAAAAACGAACGCTTTGAAGTTACCAATGACAGCCAACTGAATTGGGCGCTTGGCAAATACAAAGAGCATAAGATTCAATTTGATGAGTACGATATCCAAGCCGAGGAATCAAGAAAAATCCTTGAAGAAAAATATAACTCGGAATTGTATGGCATTGAGCAACGTCGATTGAAACTTCAAGCTGAAGAACAGAAGGAAATGGACTATTTCAAAGGATTGGCTGAGCAGTATTATTTAACTCTTGAGACAAAGAATCCCAAGAAAACAATCAATGGTAGTGTTCGATTTTCAAAAAAGGAAAATGTTTCATATGACGACAATTTGCTCTCAGAGCTTAAAGAAAAAGGGCTCAACAGATTCATCTCTGTTAAGACTAAAACGATTGAGAGTGTCGATAAAAAGGCACTCAAAGCTTTTGTAAAAGATGGCGGTCAGCTTATGTCGGAAGATGGCGAAATCGTAGAGGGTTTCAAGTTTGATAAAACAGAAGAATTTACAGTGAAAGTTTGAGGTGATTTATGACTATAAAAATAACTAAAGCAACTGATATTAATCGAACTGAAAATTGGAAAGTACTATTATACGGGAAGCCAGGACTTGGAAAGACAAGTGCAATTAAAGGGTTATCTGGAAAAACTTTGGTTCTTGATTTAGACGGCTCAAGTCGTGTCCTTGCAGGCTTAAAAAATGTAGATGTCATTTCATTTAATAGAGAAGAGCCGATTCAATCAATGAAGGAATTCCTCAACGAGTCAAAGAACTTGATTAATGGCTACAATACCCTAGTAATTGATAATCTCACGGCATTTGAGAAAGATTGGTTTGTTGCTCGAGGGCTGAATAGTAAGAATGGAATTCGAAATGAAATTCAAGACTATGGAGATTATACAAACTATTTCTTAAGACTTATTTCAAAAATATATTCTCTGCCAATCAATATTTATGCTACAGCATGGGAATCTAAAAGAGATGTTGATTTAGAGGACGGAACCAAGCTGACAGAATATATCCCTGATGTCCGCAATCAAGTTTTAAATCAATTGCTTGGGCTTACTGATGTTGTAGGAAGAATCCAAGTTAACCCAGCAACACACGGAAGAGGGGCAATACTTGAAGGAAGTGACGGTGTCTATGCAAAGAATCGCTTAGATGATCGTATAGCATGTAAAATCGAAGACTTGTTTAAGTTTGGTCAACAATCAAAACAAGAAAACACAGAAAACGGAGAACAAAAATAATGAAATTTAACAGAAACGAAATGAGTGCACTTTCAGGACAACAATTCACAGTAGGAGCGCATCTTGCAACAATTACTGATGTTAAAAATCAAAAATCTAAAAATGGCGATCCAATGTTCAAGTTTGATATTGAAGGTAATAATGGAGAAACTGCAAATAATTGGTTTTTGTTTGGTAAACCTTGGTCAGACGGTAACTTGCAAAGAATCCTTGTAAGTATTGAAGATAACAACCAAACCATTGCGCCGATTGATTATGGACACAACGAACAAACACTTAACTTCTTGAAAAATAAACGTGTATTTATTTTAGTAAAAGAACGAACTGGAACATATATTGATAAAAACGGAGATGAGAAAGCTGCGACAGGTACTGAGATTAAAACTTTCTTGTCACGACCAGAATTTGCTTCTTTCGGTGGAGGTCAACAAACACAGCAAAAAGCGAATGACCAATTTGGTGGGTCACCAATGGAAATTTCAGACGACCAACTACCATTCTAACTAAGTTATTGCTGGAGGGTGGCGGAACGAGCCGTAAAGTCAATGAGTAGATGCAATAGCATAACCACTCATAGCCAGCTTTAAATTTTGAAATTAAAAACTTGAAAATAAATTTTATAGAAAGGAGTGATTGTGGCACAAAGAAGAATGTTTAGTAAAAAAATAGTTGAAACAGATTTCTTTATGGAAATGTCACCAACAGCAAAATTACTCTATTTTTACCTAAATATGAGTGCTGATGATGATGGTTTCGTTGGTAATCCTAAAACAATTAAATTGATTAGCGGAGCTACTGATGATGACTTAAAAATACTTATTGTCAAGCAGTTTATCATTCCATTTGAGAGTGGAGTTGTCGTAATCAAAGATTGGAAGATTCATAATTACATCAGAAATGATAGATATAACGAAACGCAGTATTTAGAGGAAAAAAAGCAGCTTGTGATAGCAGAAAACGGAACTTATTCAAAAGTTGGTATACCAGACGTCATACCAACGGTATCCACAGGTAAGGATAGGTTAGGTAAGGATAGGTTAGGTAAGAGTAATAATACTATGTCAGATAAATCTGACGATGTTATTCCTTATTCTGAAATTTTAGATTATCTAAATAAAAAAACAAGTCGTAGCTTTAGGAATGTTGAGGCAAATAAAAAGCTTATCAGAACAAGATGGAATGAAGGCTATAAGTTGAATGACTTCAAAGCGGTAATTGACAATATGGTGATCAATTGGTCTGGTAAGAACTTTAATGGAGTCCCTGCTGAAAATTATTTGCAGCCAAAAACGCTATTCTCTAATAAGTTTGACAGCTATCTTAATCAGACGCAGATCAAAAGCGGAAATAATAAAACTGTCAAAGCTGCTCCAGAGTGGTCAGAAGCCAAAACGCTCAAGGATCGAAAGTATATGACAGATGAGGAAGTGGAGGCATTGCTTAATGGCTTGGAAAATACCTGAGAGCGCTTTTGATAAAGAACTTTCGAAGCATTACATGAGTTTCGTTCCAGGGGTCACTTATCAGCAGTTTGTCAGATATGTCAAGTGGGCTCACGAAAAAGAAATTGTGATGAACCCGGTAACTTTTATCGCATCGGTTAAGAAAATCGATAACGAGGCAGCAACCGAAATAATGATTTATGGAGAAGCGAGTGAAATTTGAAATAGCAATGAATCCGATGGCAAGCCCAAGGCCTAGATTTAGTAGTAGAGGCGGATTTACAAAAGCTTATATGCCCAAGGAATACATGGCTTGGAAAGCTCAGCTCTTATTCAAGTGGAAATTACTGAAATTGAAACAGGAAGTTTCAGGAAGGCCACTATTTGTTAAATTGGGATTTTATCTTGAGCCACCGATAGCGCTAGTAAAAGTAAAAAAGAATCAAGCAGCGCTTGAAGCAGAAAGAATTCCAGTAGTTAAAAAGCCGGACATTGATAATTTGCAGAAATCTGTACTTGATGCGCTAAACAAGCACGCATGGCCAGACGACAACCAAATCAGTGATATTTACGCAAAGAAGCGTTACAGCTTGCGACCACGGATTGAAATTGAAGTTGAAGAAGTAGAGTGGCTTTAATTCATGAAAATTACGGTTACATTGAGCGCTTAAACTGTTTCATGGATAATTTATCACGAACAAGCTAAAGGCGCTTAGAAGCTAAAATATGAGGGATAGCACCGACAGCCCTATTATTTTTGGAGAAATAGAATGAAATATAAATTTAAAGGGTATCACTGGGTTACTCAACAAGGCTGCCTAGTGTTTTCAGAACCTAAACGAATTTCAGTTTATACACAAGACAGTTTCGATTCACTAGAAGAAGCTAAAGCAGAGTGGATAAAAGACCCATGGATCGAAGATGGAGATATCTGTATTTTAGCAACCGAAATTACAAAGGGGGATTGGGACAGATGACAGTACAAGATTTACTAAAAACGATTGAAGACCCAGCAGTAATTACTTTTGTGGATAAAGAAAATAATGAGCTTATTATTTTCGAGCATGGAAATAGTACTGATATTTTCAACGCTGGGTTCTTATGGAGAAAAATAATTACTCTAACCGCTAAAAGGAACAACGAATTTGAAGCTATTTTAGAGGATGTAAAAAATGAAACTGAAAACTGAGATCAGGCATATTCCAGACACGGACTGGCTAGCTATCACAGTGCAATCAACTGACCATTATCAAAACTACATCGGCCGAGCACCAAAAGCTTTGATAAAAGGACCAGTGCTTAATTATGACGTACTTGGAGCCTCAGCACCAATTCAAGTTAACGGCTATACTGTTCACAGATTTCTAGTTAGTTGGAGATATAAGGAAACCGCAAAAAAATAAAAATTGATTGAAACGAGGTTGAATATGGCAGCATTTGACACGCTAACGCTTCTGGCGCTTTATGAGAATGTAAAGCAGGGTTATTTATCAGGTCGGAGAAACTCTGTCTGGATTGACGTTCCAGGCGATACAAAAGGCGTTAGGAACTCGAAGCAGCAGCAGGTACAAATTTACCGAGATATTTGTTCGCTTTACAATCAGGGCAGGCCCATGAGTTACCCACATCTTTTTAAATTACTGGAGCGGAAATTGAAAGAAACGATTATCGTTTTGGATTGAGAGGACGGAGAATGAGCGACGCCACCACCAACCGAACAGCGCAAAGATTACGGGCATATTGTTCCCATAGCTTTAGCAGCAATCAGCAACAACTTAGACGAAAACGTTGAGATCGAGGAAATTTATATACGCTTACGATACGACGGCGCAGCATTAAGTTATGACTTTAAAAATCAGCAAAAAGAAAGATAGAAAATGAAAAAAACAATCACACTCTTAACAGTGGCAGCGATCGCAGCCGCAAGCGGAACAAGCGCAGGAGCGGACACGATCAATGGCGTGCAAGTCACAAGCAATGACGGTCACACGATTACGCTTGCTGACGGCTCAATCGCACGCATTGACGGCAATCACGTATATATGGACGGCATAGGCGAGGTTATTCTTGCGCCTGACATTGTACCTCCAGCCGTGCCAAGTCAGCAAGCGCCACAGCGACAATCGACACCACAAGCGCCAGTTCAAGGAGTGCCGACACCGAAACAGGAAACACCGCAACCAATTTATCAAACGCCACAAGTGCCTGAAACACCACAAGAGCCAACTAAAACACCTAACCAACCTTTACAACAGGTAGAAAACGTGCCAGTTAAAACTTATCCACAGGATAATACACCTCTACCAACTCAAACAGCCGAAACTTTCCCGGTTACTGTTATTGAAGACCGTCCGAACAAGTCTAACATTACGCAAGGAGCAACTGAAACAACTCAAAAACCTGAAACTTTCCCAACCACAACAATTAAAGACACTGAAAAAGTTGAACCAATTAAAGTTCCAACCGAAACAGCACCAATTAAAACGGTAAGCGAGCCAACAAAGGACGCAAAACCAGTCGAACAAATTGAAACAATTGTTAGTATTGCCCCGCAAACCCCACAAAAGCAAGCTGATAGCATTAAAACAACGAGCCAACCTATCACACCAAAGCCAACTCAAACGCTAACACAGACCCCACGATTAGCCACAGCAATACTACCAACAACTGGTACAGATGATAGCTTATCAAACATCGCAACTATTGTAGGAGTGGTTATCATGCTCCTTGCAAGCGTTGGGGCTTTCATCGCACGAAAAGAAAACAAACACACAAAGGAGTTTAAATAATATGAAATTGGATAAGTACGCTATAGAAACAAAGCTCCAATGACTTCTTTCAAGAATAATATTATAAGGTTCCATAAATTACTAAAAATACTGGAGGGGATAGATGACAATTACTGAGCAGCAATTCTATGACATGCTCAATGTTGATGAACATATGAATTTCACAAATCAAATTCAAGAGCTTGTTTTTGATAAAAAAGGACGTGAAGAATTTTACTCTAAAATCTTAAATATCCACCATGACATGAGTGTTGATTTTTTCAGAGATTATTTTATGACTCACTCAGCTGTTTCGGCAAAAGGACAGCATTATACACCAGATGCACTTGGTAAGCTCACAGCGTTGCTTGTAGGTGGTTCTGGAGGTGCTGATTTAACTGGAGCTGGAACAGGAACTCTAATCATTCAAAAATGGCAAGATGACCGAATGAATACTGACTTTTTTAACTATTTGCCGAGTAACTATTGGTACCAGGCATTAGAATTATCAGATGAAGCTATTTCATTCTTGATTCATGCTTTTGCAATTCGAGGAATGAATGGTGTAATCATTCATGGTGATGCATTGGAAATGGCCGTGAAGCAAGTTTATTTCATTCAAAACAGTGCTAATAATCCGATTGGTTTCTCAGAGATAAATGTTATCCCTCACAGCAAAGATGCAATGGAATTTTTAGGGATTCATGAATGGACGGAACAGGCAATTGAACATATTGAAAGTAAATTTCCTGACTGGATTCCACTCATAGAAGAAAAGAAAGGACAGATGAGTTTATTTGACGAGGCTTGAATGACCGACAAACTAATATCGCTGGTCAATGACTGGTGGGGATGATGAAAGGAGGTACTGCAATGGCAACAACTTCGAATAGAATTAAAGAACTACGGAAAAAAAGGGGGATAACCCTTGTAGAACTTGCAGAAAAAATAGGAATAAAAAAATCTACCATATCAAGCTATGAAACAAGAGGAATTAATCCTAATGCAGAAAAAGCTCAAATTCTTGCAGATTTTTTCGATGTAGATGTAAAATATCTACTTGGCTATACTGATATGCCAGTTCGATACGAGGGCGCTCAAGATTTTGACTTAGATTGGATTATTAAAACTTATATTCAAGCAAATGAATCAGAGAAAGAATTTATAAAAAGTGCTATTAAATTAGTTGGCGATAGACTTAACTTGGAGGGATTGAATGAAACAATATTGGGTAATTGAAAATCATTTGGACGGAGGAATCTATCTGATGCCAGAAGATACTCCAGGAGAAGAATTAGAAGAAGCCGAAGATACTTGTGATATTTGTGGAGACAATGATTTAATTATTGGTCAGTTTTCAAACTGGCAACAACTGAAAAAACGGATGACTGATGATGAAAATTATTGTCCATATTCTGATGAATATTTGCAATCAGTATTTGAGGAGGACAACCAATGAAACTAATGTGTAAGCTGTTCGGGCATGATTTAAGATTCAATTGTCTGTATAATATTCACCCATATTGCAGGAGATGTGGGCTGCAAGTAAGATGGCTTGATATTTGGCTTGATAAACACATGGATTGAGGTGGAGAAAAATGAAGAAGATAAGTAGTGCAATTGGTTATATCATCGCCTGGATATTAATTATTCTGGTCTGTCTGCTTTTATTTTCAGCATTACTGTTATTACTAAAAATGTTGTGGTTTGGATATTAGGAGAATAAAATGACATTAATTGATGAAATTAAATCATCTCAAAAAGAATCGCATGAAAAATGGTTTGAGAGATGGTACAAAAAAGCAAATTTAGAAAATAATATCAGGATTTCAGCCGAAAAAGGATATACAGGTTTTAGAATTCAAGTAAGTGATCAGTGTGATAGTTATTTAAGGTTGAGACTAGGGAATAAAGAAACAACTTCTCTTTTAAAAGAAAAGCTCGGTGATGGTTTTGCCATAGCATTTAGAGAAATCCATGGAGAGAATTTTTTAGGAATTAAGACTTATAAATCATTCATTCAAATTTTATGGTAAACAAAAAAAGCCCGCTGGGAACGGGCTTCGGCAAGATTGCATCTAATCTTATTATACCACAGGAGGCTTTTGAATTGGCGGATAGATTAGATATGTTATTAAGTGATTACATGACAGGTATGCTTCAAGTTAAAATCAATTCGAGAGAACGCTGGATCACTCGTGAAAAACATGAGGAAAGAATCGGAAGCGGTGGGAGTAGTTCAAACACCGCACCACAAGAGCGCAACTATTTGATTAAGGAGGCTGATAAGGAACTTGGCAGACTTAATGATCAGAAGCAAACACTCGATGAGTTGATGGAAGTGATACACGGAACAAAAGTAAAAGAAATTATAATCGCTCGTTTTAAATATCGTTTGTCGTGGTCAAAAGTTGGACAAAGGATATTCTTAGATGAAGATGCTGCAAGAAAACAATATGCATCATTTAAAAAAACACTGAGAGATGGATTATGGAGAAGTACTTTGGGCTGATTTTACTTTCCGTTTTTAACCCGTTTTTTGCCCGTTTATATCCGAATTTAAGTGCGATAATGGTAGCATGAAGTTATCAACGAAAGCGCAAAATTACAATTTATTCGGTTGGACATACTTCGTTGTTGTGGCTGCATGGTCAAGGGGTTAAGACACTGCACTTTTAATGCAGAGGCGTGAGTTCGAATCTCACTCAGTCACATAATGGGTTGATAATAATATTCCCATGGTTTGAATCCATAAAAACAGCTTGGTAACTTGCGACTGTACAGTGATTGTCGTTACATTCACAACGGGGTTATTTAAAACATAGCAGGCTTGGAGTTATTTATCACTAACGTATAAATAACAAGTGGCGAGTTTATACTTAATGCTAGTAGCAAGCACGGTACGGGAACGTAGGCGCTCAGGGTTCGATTCCCTGACTTGCTATTATTATTTTATTACAGGTTGCCCAATGGGCAGCCTTTTATTGTTGGAGAAAGGAGCGAGTAGTAGTACTAGTAGCAATGGGATAAGTCCTGCTAGAAAAGATGGATTTAAAATTGTAAAACATGCTGTGACAAGAACTGAAGGTGGCGGACATCTAAAAGCTGAGACTGTATTCTCATCCCCTTCTGCCAGAGGAATGGAGGGTAGAATTTCAATACCTACACGAAATATCCAAAAGATTAGTTATAAGAATAATAAACTAAAAATTACAACAAAAGATGGAAAAAGTACGGTTCTTAAAAGATAAAATATTAGTTGTTTAAAGAATAAAATAAAAAAGTCGTCAGAAATGGCGGCTTTTTGCGATGATTGGAGGTTAAGAAATATGGAGCAAAATGGAGCGAACAGTAAATATTATACGGACCCAAAGATTATATCAAGCGTATTGATCATGCGGAATGTAGAAAGAAAAACAGTTCGTGAAATTGCGAAGCTTGCTTCACTTTCTCAAACCACAGTAACCAAAATCATAAATGATTATAGTTTAACAGAAAGTTTCGCTGAAATAGTCCAAAAATATCTTGCGGACAATATGGGAGAAGCTGCTGCAGGTATTCTTGATTTAGCACGACATGGAGAAAATGAAAGGGTCAGGCTTGATGCTTGGAAAATGATTTTGGGCTTAGGGGGTGTGACAATTGTCGAAAAGCAAGAAGTTACTAGTACTATAAATATTAGTCAAAGGAGTCAGGAGATACAAGAACGGATTAAAGAGAGGTTGAAAAATGGATAATAACTTCGACTTCTATATGGATTTAGTGGTAGATAATCCTATTCAATTCGGCATAGAGTGTGGTTTTGAAGACCTGGAAGAAATCCACAATGAATGGATCAGGTCTTTTTTGTTTTCTGAGGAAGATGAAACGCTCTTGGCTCATCGCGGGTCATATAAAACTACTTGTCTTTCGATTGCAATTGCGATTCTGTTGGTTATGTTTCCTGATCAGGCGATTATCTTCATGAGAAAGACCGACACGGATGTTACGGAAATTGTGGTGCAGGTTCAGAAGTTATTGCAGTCAAATATCTTCCAAGATTTTGCCATTGCCTTATGGGATGTAGAATCTGGTATTGAATTTACAAAAGCTACCAATACAGAAATTGATACAAACCTCAAGAAAACAAGCAAGGGGACTTCTCAACTCCTTGCTTTGGGGATTGGTGCCAGCATAACTGGTAAGCACGCGGACATTGTTATCACCGATGACATTGTCAATCTGAAAGACCGAGTAAGCCGGGCAGAACGTGAGCGGACAAAAACCCAGTACCAGGAACTGCAGAATGTTAAAAATCGTGGTGGCCGTTTCATTAACACAGGAACTCCCTGGCACAAGGAAGATGCAATCTCTAAGATGCCAAACGTCAAACGCTATGATTGCTATGAAACAGGATTGATTAGTAAAGAACAGTTAGAGCATTTGAGGCAAGCCATGATTCCTAGTTTATTTGCTGCTAACTATGAACTGAAACATATTGCAGATAAAGATGCCATGTTTAGCGCTCCAACCTATATTGATGACGTTGGCAAAATAGCCAATGGAACAGCACACATTGATGCGGCTTACGGCGGGAGTGACTCGACGGTGTATACTGCCAAGAAAGATAATGTGATGTTTGGCAAAAAATGGGACAAGCACGTTGACGATTGCTTGAATGAGATTGAACTTATCCACAAAGAACTGAAGCTTGGGACAATCCATGTGGAAAACAATGGGGATAAAGGTTATCTTGCTAAAGAAATTAAAAAACGTGGTATCCCAGTCAAAGAATATCACGAGTCACAAAATAAATTCATTAAAATTGCTACCTATTTGCGTGCTGAGTGGTCAAAAATTCAATGGTTAGATACTACTGATCCAGATTATATGGCTCAGGTATTGGACTACACTGAGAATGCTGAACACGACGACGCGCCCGATAGCGCAGCAAGTTTAATTAGACAAACTACTAAAAAAGGAGGTTGGTTGATTTAATGGCTACGAACATTTTACTAAGCAATGACCCTTCTACTATCGCAAGTGGAATTAAGCGAGCGATTGCTAATGATTTGAAGGATGATAAAAAGAAGCGTGCCAAAGAAGGCGTTGATTATTATAATTATAAGCATGACATTTTAGACAATCGAATCTTTTACATTGACGATAATAACAATTTAAAAGAAGACAAGTACGCTACAAATATCAAAATTCCCAATGCTTTTTTGAATGAATTGATTGACCAGAAAGTTCAATATCTTTTATCGAATCCGGTTGAGATTGAATGTGATGACGAGCAATTGGTTAAATATCTAAAGGATTATTACGACGAGGATTTCCAACTTTTCTTAAATGATTTACTAACCAATGGAAGTCAAAAAGGCTTTGAATACGTCTATCCTCGGACGACTCCACAAGATGTTATTGTGTTTCAAGTCCTGGATGGTTTGAAAATCATTCCGATTTACGATGATATGAACGTTGTTCAGCGTGTTTTAAGATATTATTCTAATGACATTCTCAAAGACGGCAAGGTGGTTACTATCAAGACTGCCGAACTTTATGATGATAAACAAGTCATGACTTTCGAAGCTTCCGAAAAAGATGATTATAAATTCATCGGTTCGCAGCCTCATATTCTTGGAACGAATGGAGAGGAGATTGGCGGTCGCTCTTACAACACAATCCCACTCTATCGCTATCAGAACAACCAACAGGAACGAACAGATTTAGAACCAATCAAAGCGCTTATTGATGACTACGACTTGATGAACTCTTACCTATCAAATAATTTACAGTCTTTCTCTGATGCCATTTATGTGGTTAGAGGATTTGACGGAGACTCTTTAGATAAGCTTCAGGTTAATCTTCGGAATAAAAAAGTTGTAGGTGTTGGAGATGATGGTGGAGTTGATGTAAAAGTTGTCAATATTCCAGTTGAAGGTCGAAAGACCAAGATGGAAATTGACAGTGAAAACATTTATCGTTTTGGATTCGGTTTTGATAGCTCACAAGTCGGTGATGGCAATGTGACGAACGTTGTCATCAAGTCACGATACACACGGCTAGACATGAAAGCCAATAAGACAGAGGTTCGGTTGAGAGCTTTCTTAAAGTGGTCGCTTGATTTAGTTATTGCGGACATCAACCGAAAAAACGGGACTTCCTTCACGAGCAATCAGGTTGAGTTTGTAATCACCCGTGAAATGATGGTGAATGAAAATGACCTTGCAACCAACGAGAAGACTAAAGCAGATACTAAAGTATCAAATGTTAATGCGATACTTGCGGCCGCTCCCGTTATCGGCGATGATGACACCTTGCAGCTTATCTGCGAAGAGTTTGAGTTAGATTGGGAAGAAGTGAAAGGAAAACTTTCTACTTCTGATTATAAAGATGTGACTCAAGGTACAGAACCGCCAGAGGAATAAAACCTATGGATGAAAAAAAGCAAGCATTAGAAAACTTCAAAAAAGCGCTCAAAGCTGGAATGCCTGATTCTGAAAAAGATTTAGCAAAACTCAGTAATGAGCTGTCAAATCTTTACCGGAAATACCTTAAGGATTTAAAAGCACAACTCAAAACTTGGCTTGAGCTTTATGACCAGATGAGTTTTTCGGACCAATTACAAGTTGAGCGATTATTAAACGTCGCTAACGTCATCAATGAACTGGTTGGAGAGCCCGGGATAAATATTCAACAATCCATTAAAGGCCATATCTTAAAGCAAGGGACTGATGCATATAATAGCGTGTGGTATGAGCTGGAACAAAGCAATAATATTCTTCTTGACTTTGATGTTTTAGACCCTCATTATTTAGAAACAATTATGGAGCAACCGGTCGCAGGTAAGCGACTTTCAAAACGTTTGGGAGATAGCGTTAATCAGTTGGCCAAAGCTTCAAATAATGCCATTTCTCGTGGTTTTATGATGGGTAAAAACTATGCGGATATTGCCAGAGACATTTCAACCGAAACGCAAGCGAGTTATAAGCGAGCTGTTAGAATTGCCAGAACCGAAAGCGGACGAGTGAGCAGTATTTCTACTCAAAAAGGTTACAAAGAAGCCACAGATAAAGGAATTGACCTAAAGAAGATGTGGCTAGCGACTTTGGATGGCCGCACTCGTGAGGATCATCAGCACGTTGATGGACAGATTCGAGAAGTTGATAAGATGTTTCAAGTTGGCGGATATGATGCATTAGGCCCACATCAAGTGGGTGTACCAAGTGAAGATATTAACTGCCGATGTACCACTCGCCCTATTGTCCACGGTATTATGCCAACGGTTCGGAGAAATAATATCACTGGGAAAGTCGGAAAATGGCAGAGTTATGATGAATGGGTGAAAATAAAAAATAAAAACTAGAGCGTTTGTCACAAGACAGGCGCTTTTCTTATGCTCAAGGGAGGGCAAAATAATGAAATTCGAAGAAGTATTACCGCTAATCAAAGAAGGTAAAAAAGCCTTGCGCACTGGCTGGAATGGCCGTGGGATGTTTGTTGTAAGGCAAAAGGGGTATCCTCAAGGCATCAACTGCAATAAACAAACTGCTGATGCATGGGATTTGAATGAAGGTGATTTATTTATCGTTCATCCATATTTACAAATTAAAAACTCTGACGGAACACACGCAATGTGGGTGCCAAGCATTGGAGATA